>CAZCWF010000053.1:1001-4352 GCA_964502305.1 uncultured Gammaproteobacteria bacterium
CAATATTTGTCGTTCTTTAGGCAAATATTGTATAGTCATACTATTGTGTAATTTATCTACTAATCTTATTATTAAAACCCTAACATCATTTACTGAAGAAAAGAAAAATCTTCTATAAATTTCGATACTAGTTTGATTTATTTTTATTCCAGAGGTTTTGGTTTTTACTTCAGTCAACCCAGAAACCAACAAAGCCACTTCGTCTCCAAAATTATTAGCAATATCATTAAGTGTTGTACTAGTATCCTCTACACAATCGTGAAGTAATGCTGCAATTACCGCTTCCTGGCCTATATTTAACTGAGCCACAATTTTAGCAATCCATGATGGGTGGCAAATATATGGCTCTCCCGAATATCGCTTCTGTCCTCGGTGGGCTTCTGCCATAAAATCATAAGCCTGTTTAATCAAAGACTTATTAAAAGATGGTATCTGGTCAACAACTTTTTCTAAATCTTCCCAATAATTATCACTAAAAGATAAATCTAACCCCATCTCTTATTTTACTACAAAAGATCAAATTCTATCGGCAAAAACTAACAATCTTTGCCAGTTTGTTCCAATCGGCCAACATGTTTGCAAAATCAAAATTTCTTTCTCAGGGTCAACATATTTTAAATATTCAGAATCTTTGGCCAATATGATCTCTTGTGTATATACCCTGTATGTAAAAATTTTACCCTTATAATTTACAAAAATATCATCACCCTCCTGTAATTCTCCCAGCAAATAAAAAACGGAGTTATCCCTTGCCGCCAATACTCCTTGCTGACTAGAATGAGCAAACAAATAAACTGTTGATCCCATTCCTGATCCCGGTAATGACGATAAACTCGAATGAGCAATTACGTTACTTTTCAACACATCTAAGTATTCCTCTTTGTTAATAGGGGACACATTTGCCACTATGTCTGAATCTGCCCCAATCTTGGGGATTTCTACTTTAAATTCATTTGATTCTGGTTCTTCGATAATTGGAACTTCTTCAACTGGTTCTGTTGTTTCTTGAGTTATGCCAATATTTAAATTTTGATTACTCTCTCTAATTCTTTTAATTTCGGCGATTACTTCATTTTGATCAATTAATTTATACCGTACCCAACTTTTTATTATAGGTGTGTATATATATAGTATGCCAACCAGTGAAAATATCGCTAAAAAACTTCCAAAATAAAAAATAATTTTCTTCCACCATCTAGGGTTACTGTAAATTACCCCCACCTTTTTCTTTATCTTGACGTGCCTTTTGTCGGGTGTTATTTTAAAAAAGTCATTTAAAATCACAGTTAATTAAAGCATTAAAATCGATTTGACAAAAGGTTTTTGTTGTTTTAAGATACTGATCCAATCTGCTTCTCCCGTGCAGACTTTAATAAACACTTCGGGAGTTTTTTTATAAAAATGAATCAAAAAAATCTTTTAACCAAAATCGGTTACGATCAATTAGTTCAACAGCTAAAAGATTTAAAAGACAAACAAGATCACTTAATCACCCAAATCGAGGATGTTGCTCAACCGGATGAATCTGGTGAAGATGGGTTAGCCTCTCAACTCAAAGAAGAACTTGAAGTTACCAATGATCAAATTGCCCAGATTGAAGAAACATTAGAAAACAGCGAGATTATTAGTGATAAAGCTAATTTTGACTCAATTCAGGTTGGTTGCAAAGTTAAAATTAAAGTTTCTTCTTCTACCAAAGAATTTTTTATTGTTAATCATCTAGAATCTGACCCTACTGTCAATAAGATTTCTGATCAATCACCTTTAGGCATGGCCCTCATGGGTAAAAAGGTCAACGATGAAATTGAAGTTGATGCTCCAGTTGGAAAAATTATCTACAAAGTCGTTTCCATCAAATAAATTCGGCCAAGGTATAGTAAAATACTCACATGGCAGATATTAAGCTAAACGAACTCCAAAAACAGCGCCAAGACAAATTGGCTAAAATGAAGTCACTTGGTCTTAACCCTTACCCACAACCAAATTTGTCTGACAAATCTTCTGTTGCTGAAGCTCGAGAAATGATGGATAAATCCGTCCAAATTGCTGGACGAATTATGTCTCTTCGTGGTCACGGCAAAATTCTTTTTGCTGATTTACATGACCAAACAGGAAAAATTCAACTTTTCTTCCAAGAAAAAATCTTAGCCGACAAAATGTCTTTAACTAAATTATTGGATCTTGGCGATATTATTTCTGTTTGTGGGGAAGTTTTTAAAACTCAGGCTGGTGAAATCACAATTAATGTCTATCAATTTGAAATCTTATCTAAAAATTTACGTCCGTTACCAGAAAAATGGCATGGTCTCAAAGATGTTGAAGAACGTTATCGCCAGCGTTATGTTGATCTAATCGTTAACCCAGAAACTCGAGAAGTCTTTAAAACTAGAACCAAAATCTTAACCGAAATGCGTCGATTCCTTGATGATCATGGTTTTATGGAAGTTGAAACTCCAATTCTCCAACCAGTTTATGGCGGTGCTTCAGCTAAACCTTTTGTCACTCATCACAACACTCTCGATATGGATATGTACTTGCGTATTTCTGATGAACTTTATCTCAAAAGATTAATTGTTGGTGGTTTCGAAAAAGTTTATGAAGTCAGCCGTGATTTCCGAAATGAAGGTGTTTCTCGTTTTCATAATCCAGAATTTACCCAAATTGAATTTTATTGGTCCTATGTTGATTATGAAGTTTTAATGAAATTCACCGAAGAGTTGGTTAAAAAATTAATTCAAATGGTCAAAGGAAGTCTCAAATTTTCTTTTCAAGGAACTGATTTAGATTTTACTAAACCTATCGAAAGAATTACCTTCACTGAAGTTATCAAAAAACATACTGGTGTTGATATTGACCAAATTCATTCTGAAGATGAATTCAAACAAGTTTTAAAGGATAAAAATCTCAAAGTTGATATGAAGGGTGTTGTTGGTCTTGGCGCTTGCTTCGATGCTCTCTACAAAGAACATGTTCGCCCAAACATAGTTGGTCCGGCATTTATTTGTGACTACCCATCAGAAATGATTGCCCTCGCCAAAAGAAAAGCCGATGATCCTGGAAAAATTTCTTCATTTCAACTGTTAATTTGTGGCACCGAATTTTTAAAAGCCTACAACGAACTTAACGACCCAAAAGATCAATCAGATCGTTGGCACGAACAAGAAGATCTAGAAAAACAAGGTTCTGAAGTTGCCGACCAATTTGATAATGATTATATCCGAGCTTTGGAATATGGTATGCCACCAACCGCTGGTTGGGGAATGGGTATTGATCGTTTTACTCAACTTCTCACTGACCAATCAACCATCAAAGACGTCATTCTTTTTCCTGCTATGAGGAGTGAAGACTAAT
>CAZCWF010000054.1:0-2096 GCA_964502305.1 uncultured Gammaproteobacteria bacterium
AACACCGTTATATTCGGCAGGATTGTGAGAAGCAGTAATAAAAGCGCCCCCCTTAATATTAAGATAATATTGAGCCCAATAAAAAATTCCAACCATGGTTAGGCCAATATTGACAACGTCAACTCCAGTCCAAGTTAAACCACGGATAAAAGCTTCGCTATATTCTGGGCTAGTAGCTCGGCAATCATAACCGACAACAGCTTGATTGATACCTAAATTTTTAAGGAAAGTACCGTGGGCTTTACCCAGATGTTCATAAAGTTCGGCAGACAAATCTTGACCAACTAAACCTCTAATATCGTAGCCTCGAAATATACTTTGATTTACTTGCATAAAGAAATGAACTAATAATGGAGATTACCATAAGCATATCACATTTTAGTTTGATAAAATCTGAGTATGGATCAAATTAAATATACGGATTTTGCCAAAGTAGAATTTTTAGTTGGTGAAATAAAGCAAGCCTTAGAAGTTGAAGAATCAGAAAAACTTTTGAGGCTTCAGGTGGATTTTGGTGAAGAAAACTTGAGAACTGTTTTTTCAGGAATCAAAAAATGGTATTCTCCTGCTGATTTGATTGGCAAAAAAACTGTGTTTGTAACTAATATAGCTCCGCGGAAAATTATGGGAGAAGAATCCCAAGCGATGATTTTTGGAGCAGAAGATGAGTCCGGAGAAAACATGAGTGTTCTGTTTTTAGATAAAGATTTACCAGTTGGATCAAAGGTTTTTTAAAATGAAAATAACAAAAGATTTAAAACAAATTATTTTAGAGGCAGTAAAAAAAAGTGGGCTTGAAATTAATTTAGATGAAATAAAACTAGAACATCCAAATGAAGTGAATTTTGGTGATTACTCGACAAATGTTGCCATGGTATTGGCAAAAAAAGAATCTAAAAACCCAAGAGAAATTGCTAGCGAAATTATTAATAATATTAAAAAAGAAGAATTAATTGAAAAAATAAAAGTGGCAGGGGCGGGATTTATAAATTTTTATTTGAAACCGGAAGTATTAATAAAAGAAGCGGAGACAATTAATTACGATGTGGAGTTTAGAAATAAGTTGAGTGAGTATGGCAAAAATAAGACAATGGTAATTGATTACTCGGCACCGAATATAGCTAAGCCTTTTGGAATTGGTCACTTAAGATCGACAAATATTGGACAATCGATTTATAACATCTACAAAATGCTTGGGTGGAATTGCGTTGGAGATAATCATATTGGAGACTGGGGAACACAATATGGTAAATTAACGGCAGCCATAATTCATGCCATGAATAACGACCCAAGATTTAAGATAAATGACGATTTTGAATTAGATAAATTAAGTATTACAGATTTAGAAAAACTTTATGTAACTTTCCATAAAGAAGCTGAGACGGATGAAAGTTTGGTTGATGAAGGCAGAGATTGGTTTGCAAAACTAGAAAAAGGAGATCAAAAAGCTCGAGAAATTTGGCAAAAATGTATTGATATTTCCCTGCTAGAGTTTGATCGGGTTTATCAACTGTTGGGAGTTTCAATTGATTTTATTCACGGAGAAAGTTTTTATGAAAAAATGTTACCAGAAGTAACAAAAGAGATTGAAGAAAAAGGAATTACCAAAAAAAGTGAAGGGGCAAAGATTGTTGAATTACCAAACATGCCGCCAGCAATGTTGGTGAAGTCAAATGGAACAACTACCTATTTCACCCGAGATATGGCGACAATTAAATATAGATTAGATAATTGGAAACCAAATTTGATTATTTATGAAGTCGGGGTTGATCAACAATTACATTTTAAACAGGTATTTGAAACAGCAAAATTAATGGGTTGGTGGCCGGAAGACGGGATGGTTCATGTAGCTCATGGGTTAATCAGATGGCCAACAGGAAAATTTTCAACCAGAAAAGGAGACACAATTCATTTGTCTGATGTGATTGAAAAAGCCATGACTGAGGCAGAAAAAATTGCTGATAAAAGTGCAGTTAACAAAGAAATGACAGCAACGGAAAAAGAGAAGATGATTAAAGCAGTGGCAATTGGAGCGGTAAAATTTAGTGATTTATCGTCTGATCCGAAAAAAGATGTGATTTTTGACTGGGACAAAA
>CAZCWF010000054.1:2128-4344 GCA_964502305.1 uncultured Gammaproteobacteria bacterium
CCATATTTACAATATACTTACGCTCGATGTAAAAGTGTTTTAAACAAAACAGCAATTAAAGAACAAAAAAACGTGGAGAGCTACCCAACTAGTTTCAGTGAAGAAGAATTGGGTTTAGTGAGGGAGTTTTATAAATTTGAAGAAAAAATAGTGGAAGCTGGAACGCGATTTTCGCCAGCTGTAATTGCAGAATATTTATTGGGGGTAGCGCGAAAATATAACGAATTTTATGCCAAAAACAGAATTATTGATCAAAAAGAGGAAGTATTTAGAGTATTTTTAACTAGAACTGCAGCCAGCGTTATTGAAACTGGGCTGGATCTTTTGGGAATAGAAACGATAGAAAAAATGTAGTGATATAATATTTTCTATGAGGTTGGAGTTAGAAAGAAATTCTTCTAGTAGTGAGTGGGAGTTAATTTTTTTTCAAGCCAGAGCGGAACATTTCTTTTTGTGCGAGGAAGAATTAACTGAAGAACAAAAACAAAATAGAGAAAAATTATCTGATGTTAGGGATATTTTTTTAGAAGAAATAAAGACTGATATATCCTCTTCTAATGGTAGGAAGTTTGTTGCTGTTAGATATACAGAAAATGCACATCAGATAAATTTGGTCTCTAATGACTTCTCAGAAAATGGCGGCCATATTACAGGTGATTATCTGGGAATTAAATTATATCCAGAAAGTGATTCTATGGGAGAAAAATTATATGAGTTTAATGATTCCAGAAATATAAAACCAATCTTAGTGTCAGGATCTGGATTGAAAGAAGCTATTCATGATCATCTTGAAAGAAGAAGGAATAATTGATCAATTCAAAAAAGTATGATATTTTGATCTTAATGGAAATAATAAAAGGCTATATTGACTATACGGGTGATGGGTCTGAATTTGGCAAGCTCCCTAAAGGGATTATAGAAGAGTGGAAAGGTCATATGGACAGAAGACCTGTTAGATTAGATTTTGGAGATGGTACTGTTTGCGCTGGAAGAATTTTTCAGTCCAGAACTACCAAGAATCTTTTGTTAACAGGAACCGATGTTGTTCAAGGTTCGTCTGGAAATATTTATGGGCATGTTGTTTCAATGGAGCTTGGTAAAAATGAGGTTAAGTTGAGGTCTAATTATACAGAAGGGTATTCGGTTAAAACTGAATGTGAAGCAAAAGGAATGGTTGGGGAATTGGTTTCAAGATTTAAAGATAAAGATTGGAAAGAATTATTGTAGATTGAGAGAATATCTTGTCTTATTTAAAAATCTTTTGGTAGATTTCGGAGTAGTGGGAGACTGGAATAAATTTGATGTCCTTTTTGACTTCTTTGGGAATTTCGACCAGAGATTTTTGGTTATCTTTAGGGATAAAAATAGTTTTGAGACCAGCTCGGTGAGCAGCAATAGATTTTTCTTTGAGTCCACCGATTTCTAAAATATTTCCACGTAAAGTAATTTCCCCTGTCATACCAATATCTTTTGGAATAGCAACATTTTTGAGAGCAGAAACTAAAGCAGTAGTGATAGCGCCACCAGCAGAAGGACCATCTTTGGGAGTAGCACCTTCAGGGACGTGAATATGGATATCAATTTTGTGAAAATCTTGTTTAATACCAAATTCTTTTGATTGAGATCGGACAAAAGACAAAGCCGCCTGGCAAGACTCTTTCATGACTGAGCCAAGTTTTCCAGTTAGAATTAATTGACCTTTGCCGGGCATGATATTGACTTCGATAAACAAGATATCACCGCCAACGGAAGTCCAGGCTAATCCAGTAGAAACACCAACCTCATCTTTTTTACCTTTTAGAGTGGCAGTAAATTTTTCCGGACCCAAGAATTTTTGGAGTAAAGTTTGATTATTTAAATCAATTTTTGATTTTTTATCAGTAACGATCTTTTTGGCAGCTTTACGAAAAAGGGATGAAATAACTCGATCGAGATTACGAACACCAGCTTCTCGAGTATATTTTTCAACGATATAACGAAGGGTCTCATCTTTGATGTCGGAAACATCACTAGGTTTAAGACCGTTGGCCGCTAACTCTTTTTTGACTAAATATTTTTTGGCAATATTAAATTTTTCATCAAGTGTATAACCAGAAAAATTAATGATTTCCAAACGATCACGAAGAGGACCGGGGATGGTAGAAATATCATTACCAGTTAAAATAAAGAAAACTTTGGAAAGATCGACAGGAAAATCAATATAGTGATCACTAAAT
>CAZCWF010000055.1:0-3394 GCA_964502305.1 uncultured Gammaproteobacteria bacterium
GCGCTCTACCGACTGAGCTACAGGGGAAAATATAATCTTGATCCATGATTTAAGACTCATGATTCAAGAATAAAAGTTAAAGTGCAAAGCTGAGTTTGATTATAAAATAATAATGAACTAAAGTCCATAATATTTTTTACGTCAAAGTTGAGTCTATTTTATCATGTAATAAGATATTTTTAGTCTAAAGGCCAGAACAAAAATATCTTGCTTCGCTTTATTTTAATTCCCTAAAGGGAATCGGTGAGGTTTTCTTGAAGAAACATTCACTTTTGGTTTAGAAAACCACCTTATAGTATAATAATGACCATGAAATTAATAATCGTCAGACATGGAGAAACCATAGGAAACACTAAAAAAGTTTTACAAGGGAAAAGTGAAGGGAAATTGACTGAAAAAGGGGTAGCTCAGGCTAAAGAACTTGGAAAACAACTAAAAGATAAACATAAAGTTGATATGGTGTTTTGTTCTCCATTAGGCCGATGTGTAGAAACACTGAATAATATTTTGGAAGAATATCCTATTGAGGGGGAAATTTTGATGTCAAATTTATTGGAAGAAAGAGATTTTGGAGAATATACAGGGCTTGAAGGTCACATGGTAGATTGGGACGAAATAAATAAAGAAAGTAAGATAAATAAAGAAATGGGAGTAGAAAGTTGGAGTGAGGTACAAAAAAGAGCTGATTTATTTTTGGAAGATTTAAAACTCGAAGATGATGGTAAAACAGTCTTGGTAGTAAGTCATGCGGGACCAATTAAAGCAATGATAAATAAATTGAAAAATGAATCTTTGGACTATAAAGAAATAATTGTAGAAAACGGTCAAATTATAGAGTTTGATTATAAAACGGAATTAGAGTTCTAATTTTTTTGAAGGCGATAAAGAACTATTTGAGAATTTAGTTGGATTTGGGCAGTAATATCAAAAGGTTGGAAGGAACTAATTTCCCAAACAGTTTCAGTTTGAGGAGATCTGTTTCAGAATCTGGATAATCTTCAACACTATTAGGATTGCAATTTCGGAGATTTAAAAGATAACGGAGATCATAAAAACGAGTGTCACCTTGGATGGTAGCAGCAATATTAAAATTTTTGGGACAATTTAGAGAAATAATGTCGGCAACTTGGTTTTGGGTAGAATAATCCCAACCGGGAATTGCATCTAGAGGTTGGTAATTAAAAAAAATTTTTAACTGAATTAGAGTTAAGAAAGAAAATAAAATAATTGGCAGAGTAATTTTAAGACGGTGATTTTTAATTTTGGAAAAATAAATTAGAGAAAAATAGAGAAGAAAAATAAGAAGAGGAAAAATGAAATAATGTGAGGTTAGTTCTCCACTCTGAGATGAATGAGTAAAGATATAAAACATAGTGGTAAGATTGTAGAATTGATGGCGAAATTCAAAAAGAAAAAATGGTAAATCACCTAAGAAAAAACCTAAAACAATTAAAAAATAAAGTTTGAAGTTTAAAATATTTTTGGATTTGATAAGAAAATAAAGAAAGAAAATTCCCCAAAAAATGCCAGAATAATGACAAGAAAAGGCGAAACCCCAAAGAAATGAAGCTAAAATTAAGGATTTAATTTTTTGATGAGATGAAAAAAAAATGAGAGAAATAAGACAAAGAATTGAGAGAGGAATTAATAAGTGAGGATTCCAGAAAAAACGACTATGAATAACTAAATATGGTGACAGACTAATAATCAAAAAACTAATTAAAGCTAAAAATGAATTGGTGGTCTTTTTGATAAAAAGGACAAAGATAAGATAAAAAAGAAATTCAATAATAATAAAAATACTAGTAATTACGAAAGGGTTCCAGGAAGAGACTAAACCGATTAAGGCTAAAACATAATAATAATTAGCGCCAATAAAAAAGTTGCGACCATCAAAACTTTTTGAAGTGACCATAGGACCAACTAAACGAAGCTGACGATCATCAACCATTTGTTTGGTTTCAAGAAGATGGACACCTTGGTCGAGACGAAAACCAATTAATTGAGGTAAATGATAAAAACGAAGAAAAAGATAAACAAGAGATACTATTGATAATAAAAACCAAAAAATAAAATTCTTTTTCTTTGAAGTCACTAGTTATAGTGTAGAGGATTTATTTCAAATAGTCTTATCATCCTTTGCTAAAGCTACGGAATGATAAGTATTTTTTAATTACTCTAAATAATCCTGAAGTTTCTTGCGTCGGGATGGGTGTCTTAATTTTCTTAGCGCTTTGGCTTCAATTTGACGGATACGTTCACGAGTGACATTAAAAATTTTACCAACTTCTTCGAGAGTTTTGGGAGTCTCCCCCATTAGACCGAAACGAAGAGAAAGAACCTTGGTTTCGCGTTCATCAAGAGATGATAGAACTTCTTCGATAGATTCTCGGAGCAACTCTTTGCTGGTTTCTTCGTAAGGAGATAATTGGGTAGTGTCTTCGATAAAATCGCCCAAAAATGAATCTTCATCATCACCAACCGGAGTAGAAAGTGAAGTTGTATCTTGGGAGATGCGATAAATTTCTTCGACTTTATCAATGGAAATACCAACTTCATCAGCTATTTGTTCAACAGTAGGTTCTTTACCCAATCTTTGGGTTAAAGCCCGAGTAGCTTTGTAAACTTTGTTGATGGTTTCAACCATGTGAACTGGAATACGGATAGTCTTAGCCTGATCAGCAATAGCTCGAGTGATAGCTTGACGAATCCACCAGGTAGCATAAGTAGAAAATTTGTAACCACGATGCCAATCAAATTTTTCAACAGCTCGCATCAAACCTTGGTTTCCTTCTTGAACTAAATCTAAGAAAGTTAAACCTCGGCCGATATATTTTTTAGCAATAGAAACAACTAGACGTAAATTAGCATTGGTAAGAGCTTCACGAGCAATTTGAGAACCTTTTTCAATATCTTGGGCTAAAGAGACTTCTTCGTCGAAAGTTAAAAGATTAATTTTCCCGATTTCTTTGAGATACATGCGAACAGAATCGACGTTACCTTTTTGGGTTAAAAGACTGAGAAGGTCAGTTGAGCTAGTTTTGCTGCTTTCTTTTTCAATGGTTTCTTTGGATTCGACTTTATCAAAAACATCAACTCCCCTTTTGAAGAGATAATCAAAAAGATTATCAAGTTCATCAATATGTTTTTCTGGTTCAGGAATTTGAACTAAAACTTCATCATTGGTGAGATAATGGAGCTTTTTGGCTTGAGCCAATAAAGTTTGTTTAATTTTGGAAAGGTTGAGGGTGGCGACCATAGCCTGTATTGTATACGAAATTAACGAATAAATCTAGCTTTTTTTAATTTGGACCTTGGATAATTCAGAAAGCAGTTTATTATACTCTTTTTCAACTGATTCGAGCTTAGATGAATCGTTGTTGTCTTCTAATTG
>CAZCWF010000055.1:3404-4221 GCA_964502305.1 uncultured Gammaproteobacteria bacterium
TGGTGATTCTTAATCGTGCATTCAAGTTCTCCAATCGATATTTTAAATTCTGCGGAATTAAACCACGGATATGATAGTAATCTGAAATATCCTGTGGGTTCTTGTTTTTGGTATCAACAAACAAAACATTTAATCGGTCTTTTAGGTAGAAAGTATCAAGAATAGCAACGGTTTTTTGAATCTCGATTAAACGATCGTGTGACTCAATAGAATTTACGGTAGTTTCCATATAAATATTTTGGAATAAGGGTTTGATTTCGGCAGGAAGTAAGTCTTCGAAAGTTTTTGGGTCGAATTCATCAATTTTTAATAGATTTTGACCAATAGTTAAAAATCGATGATCTTGGAGGCGAGATAATTGAACTGAAACTTTTTGGGCAACTTTGGCGGGATTTTTGGCGCCAATGACTAGAGTCAGAAGCAACTCTTCAAATTTTTGAGTTTTAGACGGAGGTGAAATTTCTTCTGTTTTTGGAGAGGTAGGTTTAAGGTCGAGAATCCCAGTAGGTTTTGGAGGGGTAGGGGTATTAAGAGAAATCTTTTTGGATTCTTCCAAGATAGCTTCATAATCTGAACCAATTTCGTTAGCTAATTTCTTAAGATAATCGGAACGAATGACAGAATTTTTGATTTTAACTAAAAATGGTAAAACGACATTTAAAATTTCTTTTTTACCTTTGACAGTGTCAGGATTATTTATTTTTATTTGAGACTGGATAATAAAATCCCAGATAGAGATAGATTGAGAAAGCTGTTTTTTAAAAAATTCTAAATCACCACGAACGGCTTCATCAGGATCTTTGTATTTGTCACCTAA
>CAZCWF010000056.1:0-2190 GCA_964502305.1 uncultured Gammaproteobacteria bacterium
CAGCGGCAACATTTTGAAGACCTTTGTTGACAATAGCCTGAGCTAAAACGGTGGCAGTGGTAGTACCGTCACCAGCAGCATCATTAGTTTTTGAAGCGGCTTCTTTGATTAATTGAGCACCCATATTTTCATAAGGGTTTTCAAGATCAATTTCTTTGGCGACAGAAACACCGTCGTGAAGAACAGTAGGGCCACCCCACTTTTTGTCGATAGCCACATTACGACCTTTAGGACCAAGAGTAGTAATAACAGCATCGGAAAGAGTATTAACACCGTTAAGCAGTGATTGTCGGGCATCAGCACCGAATTTTAGTTGTTTTGCCATAATTTAGTTTAAAGTTAAAAAGTAAAAAGTATAAAGTAATAATTATTTAATAATTGCCATAATATCGTCGAATTTGAGAAGAAGTAAATCAGTTTCCCCTTCTTTGTATTCTTTACCTCCCCATTCGCGATAGATAACGACATCGTCGATTTGACAAGGAGACTTAATCTCATGACCATCATCAAAAATAGAGTCACCAACAGCAAGGACTTTACCTTGTTGAGGTTTTTCAGTGTGGTTGTCAGGTAATAAAATTCCAGAGGCAGTGGTTTGTTCGTGTTTTTGAGGTTGGACTAAAAGATAGCCAGCAACCGGGTGTATTTTGGTCATATTTTGTTTTGAATTAACAAATAATTTAAATTAATAATTATCAGTCTAATTAATAGACTGCTAATATTATAGCGGTAGTTGAGATTGAGTCAAGAGGGATTAGGAATTTAAAATTTGTTTGATTTCGGAAAACTTTTTGCCGGCAAGAAAAGAATTAGCAGCAAAATCTTCTTGAGTTATATCCTTACCAAACCAATCAGGTGGAATAAATTGATTCATTTGTTCAGTTGATTTAAATTCAACTTCGACCTGAGATAATCCAACTAAATCCCCTTCATAAATATTTAGTTCAGCGATTAAATCATTTTCTAAGGGAATTAAATATCTAGTTTTTTCTAAAGATCTATCGACCAAAATCCAGAGTTGATTAAATTCAAATTGAGTAAGAGGGATATTAATTTCTTCTGCAGAACTGAAATCATTTTTTTTAAGAGGTAATTTTTTGGTTATTTCAAAATAATTATCTTTTTGACGGATTCTTAACGGTGATGGTGACGGAGAAAGATAGCCTTGTTTTATTTTTACCGATTTATAGGAAGAAAGATTTTGAGGAAGTTTTTTAACTAAAAACGTCTTTTCAATTTCAATCATTGATTAATTTTAACATTCAATAAGTTGATAAAATCGATTATGGAGTTAAAGAAGTGTAAGATTTTTGGGAAATATAAATTTTTCTACTTGGAAAATGACCGATATATTGGTCAAAGAGTGGCATTAGAAAAATATGAGCCGTATGAAACGCAATTAATTTTAAGACAAGTGAAAACGGGTGATGTAATAGTAGACGTGGGGGCAAATATTGGCTATTACACAGTATTATTGGCTGATAAAGTAGGCAAAAATGGAAAGGTTTACGCTTTTGAACCAGATAAAACTAACTTTGAAATTTTAAAGAAAAATATAAAAGAAAATAATTTAAAAAATATAGTGGCGGTAAATGCGGCAGCGGGAAGCAAAAATGGAAAAAGTTTTTTATATAAATCTAGAGAAAATTTTGGAGATCATAAACTCAAAACCCCTCCGATTTCGACAAAGTCGAAATCACCTCCCCTTGAAGAAAGGGAGGTAATACAGGTTATTAAGTTGGATGATTATTTTAAGAAAGAACCCTCCTTCGCTAAAGCTTCGGAAGGGCGAAGAAAAGTTGATTTGATAAAAATTGATACCCAAGGTTGGGAACCGGAAGTAATTGAAGGGGCAAAAAATTTAATTTCTAAAAATAAGCCAGTGATGTTTTTGGAATATTCCCCTGCTAGTTATAAGTTGGCGAAACTTGATGGGAAAAAGATGATGATTTTTTTGAGAAAAATTTATCCAAAAATTTGGTGGATTGATGAATGGTTATATATTTATAGAAATTTGAGCCAAAAAAAAATTAATAAAATCTGTGCCACTAACAAAACTGGCTACGCTGATTTGTGGATGAAAAAAGAAACTAGTTTAGATGATAGGCTAGAACAGGTTAAGGACTTAAAAGTTAAACAATTGGTTAAACGTTTAGTCAGTAATTTTGAGTTATAATGGAGTGCAGTTAA
>CAZCWF010000056.1:2200-4193 GCA_964502305.1 uncultured Gammaproteobacteria bacterium
TCCGGGACATGGAAAAATATTCAAAAATCCAAAAGTTTAGTCATATTTTTTTGGGTTATAATTGAGTGTAATTAAAAGTTAACAATTTTAAGTTTTATGTCAAAAATACAAAACATTTTTGCCCGAGAGATATTAGCCAGTGGCGGAGCTCCAAGTTTGGAAGTTACAGTTACATTAGAAAGTGGTGCAGTTGGAGAGGCTTCGGTTAGTTATGGAGCCAGCGCCGGATCAAAAGAGGCAACAGTTTTATTAGATGGAGATAAATCACGTTACAATGGAAAAGGGATGTTGACAGCTATTGCTAATATCAACACTAAAATTAAAGAGGTTTTGGTAGGAATGGATGCAGCAGATCAAAGAACTATTGATAACAAAATGATTGAACTTGATGGGACTATTAATAAGGCAGTTTTGGGTGGAAATGCAATGTTGGGGGTAAGTTTGGCGGTTTGTCGAGCTGAAGCTGAAGAAGAAAAGATGCCACTTTATAAATATTTACGAAAGACTTATGGAATCGGTGATATCGGCTGGAAATTACCAAAACCAATGATCGTGATGATTGAAGGTGGAAAACATGCTGATGATACAACTGATTTACAAGAATTTATGGTGGGGGCTATGGGAGATAAAACCGCAGCCGAAAACGTGAGAATGGAAATGGAAATTTATAGTGCTTTGAAAAATATTCTAAAAGCAGAAAAATTATCAACCAATGTGGGTAACGAAGGTGCTTTTGCTCCAAACGGAATTTCATCAAACGAAAAACCAATTGAATACTTAGTCCAAGCGATTACTAATGCTGGTTATACTCCTGGAGTGGATGCTGGAGTAGGAATTGATGCAGCTTCGTCTGAATTTTATAGCGAAGAAACCAAAAAATATACTTTGAAACTTGAAGGAAAAGAATTAACTTCTGAAGAATTGATCGCTTACTACAAACCATGGATTGAAAAATATCCGATTGCTACCATGGAAGATATGTTGTCAGAATTTGACTGGGATAATTGGCCAAAAATGGTGGAAGCTATTGGTGGTAAATTTCCATTAATCGCTGACGATTTAACAGTAACCAATACAAAGCTCTGGCAGAAAGCCATTGATATGAAAGCAGCCACAGCAATTTTGATTAAATTAAATCAAGCCGGAACTTTGACTGAAACTGTAGATTGTTGCTTGTTAGCTAATGAACACAACTTAATGACCATGCCTTCTCACCGTGGCGGTGGAGAAACTAATGATACTTTTTTAGTAGATTTGGCAGTAGCAGTAAACTCAGCTTACATAAAAGTAGGGCCAACTCGAGGTGAAAGAGTCTGTAAATACAATAGATTAATGAGAATTGAAGAAGAACTGAATGAAAAATAAAAAAGTTTTGCTAATAGTTAGAGATGGCTGGGGGTATTCGGAAAATCCATATGGTAATTTGATCATGGAGGCCAAGACTCCAAACGCTGATAGATATTTGAAAGAATATCCAAGCGCATTATTAAAATGTATAGGCAATGATGTGGGTAATCCAGAGGGAATGCAAGGTGGATCGGAAGTAGGTCATTTAACTTTGGGGGCCGGCAGAATTGTGTGGCAACCACAAGAGTTGATTAACCGATCGATTAATGATGGTAGCTTTTTTGAAAATCCAGCATTAATGTCGGCGATTGAAAATTGCAAAAAAAATAATTCGGCATTGCATTTGGCGGGACTTTTTTCTGATGCTGGAGTTCACTCGGATATTCGACAATTATTTGCTTTGATGGAATTGGCCAAAAGAAATGGATTGAGTAAAGTTTTTATTCATTTAATTTTGGATGGAAGAGATGTCCCAGAGAAGTCGGCTATAGGATATACAGAACAATTAAATAAAAAAATTGAAGAAATAGGTTTGGGAAAAATTGCTTCAATTGTGGGCCGATATTATGCCATGGATAGAGACACTAATTGGGACAGAACTGGTGAAGCAAGAGATTTGTGGACTTTGGGAAAAGGTTTTGAATCA
>CAZCWF010000057.1:0-2829 GCA_964502305.1 uncultured Gammaproteobacteria bacterium
TATGAAAGTTTATCTCAACAAAATCATCCCCTCTCTTTTTGTTATCGTTTTCTTCTTTCTTGGTCTTTTTGCCTACTCAAAATTTTTTGGCCCTATGCCTTTTTCTGTTACCAGTAATGTCACTAACAAGACTGATATTTTTTCCGTTACTGGAGAAGGGAAATTGTCTGTTCAACCAGACATTGCTTACGTTAACGTCGGTATCCAAAAAAATGCCTCTACTGTAAAACAAGCTCAAACCCAAATTAATGAAACCATGGAAAAAATTACTGCCGGTCTAAAAGCCCTTGGGGTTGATTCAAAAAATGTCCAGACAACTAACTATTCCATTAACCCAAATTATGATTGGACCAGCGGTGACCAAAGAATTACTGGATACTCTGCTAATACCCAATTAAAAATAAAAATCACTGATTTAGACAAGATTAATGAAATTATCGACTCGGCTACGGCCAATGGGGCTAATCAAGTTAGCAACATTACTTTAGATGTCGAAGATCGTGAAGCTGCTGAAGAAACAGCCAGAAAAGAAGCTGTTGCTCAGGCCAATGCCAAAGCCAAGGCCGCTGCCGAAGCTGCTGGTTTCAAACTAGGTCGAATTATTGGCTATTCTGAAAATTCCTATGATTCTAACCTTCTTCGACCAGTCAGCTATAGCCTAAAAGCCGCCGGTGGTATAACTGAAGACTCTGCTATGGCCACTAACATCCAAACAGGTAGTGAAGAAGTCCAAATCACCGTCGTTATCAGCTACCAAATAGATTAATCTAACTAAATTGTCTTCTTTACGTTTACTAAATCGGTATTCAAATAGTTTCTTTTACCCGGGTTAATAACTACAAACGTCTCATGTTTACACGTAGATACCGCAATTCTGGCAGTTGTATCTCCAAATCTGTATTCTGTAGAGGTTAAAGCATACCTAGCTCTCCCAGAGGTTAGTTCTGGGTATTGGAATAAACACAAATATTCTTCCAAGCTCAGCATACCCACACCTTCTAAAATATTTGATCCTAATATTGCCTCAGATTCATCCCAAGAATGTACACTTACCATACTTTTTTTTGGTCTAACTTTAGCCACAGTCAAAGAATCTTTCTGGGGATTATTTGGAATAATTTGTCCATTCACTGCCATTTGAAAATAAGATTTCAATTTTGATAAATCAAATTCTTCCTTGCCTCTAAGTGTCTTCCAAAAATAATTATTTAAAATATTACCTTCTGCTCTCCCTCCAGGGAGAAAATCGTCAACTCTCCCTGGTTGTTCTAAAACATTTAAATCGTATCTGCCGTTTAACGGCCATCTGCCAATTTCTTGTTTTAATTGATTAGTAGCCCCGACAAAATCAAAATTTGGAATTTTAACTTCAATAAAACCCTCAATTTGGAAACCACCTATTTCAAAAACACTATCCCTACCATTGTCACGTTCATCTCTTAAGATCTCAATCATAAAACCTTTTTACCAGTATATAAAACTTATTTAAAATATCAAGCTCAAAATCTAATTGCTAGTTTTTTAATATTTTGCTAACATATAAGCTCATGATTACAAAATTAGGTAAACAAAAATTAGAAGAACATCTCAAAAATCTCGAAGATGAATTGGCTATTACTTGTGAAAACAGAGGTAAGGCCGCCGAAGAAGGGGATTTAAAAGAAAATTCTGCTTATATCTTTTTGGGCGAAAGAGCCCAAGTTTTGTATTCTCAAATTGATCAAGCAAAATTAGATTTAAAAGAATCAATTCTTCAACAAGCCCCAGTTCAATCTGAAACTATTGTTTTTGGTAGTCAGGTTAAAGTAAAGTTTGAGTCAGATGGCCGTGAACTAGAAATTACCATCGTTGGTAAAAATGATTCTAATCTTAAACCAGGTTGGGTTTCTTGTGAAAGCCCTCTAGGTCTAGCTTTAATGAATCAATCAAAAGGTTCAAAAGTTTCTGTTAATGATCAACCAGTTGTTGTTTTGGATATTGGTATTGGCGATATATAATTAATTATTGTCGTCAAATAAACCAATTTTAATCATCGTTTCTGGCCCTCCCTCCACTGGTAAAACTACCTTAGCCAAAGCAGTTGCTCAAAAACTTAATCTGCCTTTAATCACCAAAGATAGTCTCAAGGAGATTTTGTTTGATACTATTGGTTGGAAAGATCGATCCTGGTCAAAACTTTTAGGCAAATCCAGTTTTGCTTTATTGCACTACATTCTTGATTCTCTTATGGCTACTGCTCAGCCTTTAATTATTGAAGGTAATTTTAAGTCAGAATTTGAATCTTTAGAAATCAAAAATCGCCTCCAGAAATTCAATTATTCCGCAGTTCAAATTATGTGCCAAACTGATGGTCAAATCTTATTTCAGCGTTTTAAGGATCGTTCTGAATCAGGGCAACGTCATCCAGGCCATTGTGACACCGGAAATTATGACGAACTTAAACCAGATCTTTTAAAAGGTAAATATGAACCACTAGATCTTAATTCACCTGTAATTATCTTTGATTCTACTAATCTTGAACATCTTGATTATCAATCAATTTTCGACCAATTATCCCTTCTTCTTTAGCTCTCCCTCTTGCATTATGGCCATACTCATACTAAAATAGTCTGAGTATGATTCAATTAAAAAATATTTCTGTATCTGTTGGTAAAAAATCAATTTTAAAAAATATTAATTTTGATCTAAACCAGGGCGAAATTATTGCTCTTATGGGGCCAAACGGTAGTGGTAAATCCACTATTGGGCTAACTCTTGCTGGTCATCCTGATTACACTCTTTCCTCTGGAAAGATAATTTTAGATAAAACCGATATCTCTAAATTTTCGC
>CAZCWF010000057.1:2839-4152 GCA_964502305.1 uncultured Gammaproteobacteria bacterium
GCCTGACAAACGGGCTAATTTAGGGATTTTTCTATCTAATCAATCTCCTGTGTCTATTCCTGGCCTTAATATTAAAAGTTTTCTTTGGCAAATTTTTAAAAAATTTCATCCTGAGCAAAATCTTTCTTTGTCAGAATTTCGTGACTGGTTATCTTTTGAAGCCGATATTTTAAACATCAAAAGCGAACTTTTAGACCGCAGCCTTAATGATGGTTTTTCTGGTGGCGAGCGTAAAAAAATGGAATTACTCCAGATGTTGGTTTCTAATCCCAAATATTTAATTTTAGATGAAATCGATTCTGGTCTTGATGTCGATGCTCTTAAAACTATTTCTTTAAGAATCCAAAAATTAGCTCAAGATTTAAATTCAGCTATTTTAATTATTACTCACTCTGCCAAGATTTTAGATTATCTAAAACCAACTAAAGTTTTGATTTTAGAAAAAGGTCAGATAAAAACCACTGGCGACTCAAGTCTTATCAAAAAAATCGAAACCTCTGGCTTTAATTCCTAAGTTACTATGCCAAAAACATCTTACAAAAAAACACCCTATGAATACGGTTTTTCAGACCCAGAGATTTCTGTGTTCAAAACCCAAAAAGGGTTAAATCAAGATGTTGTTAAAACTATTTCTCGTCTCAAGCAGGAAGATGACAAAATGTTTAATTTTCGCCTTCGAGCCTATCAATATTTTCTTGATCAATCTCCCCCAAATTGGGGTCCCGACCTTTCAGCCATTAATTTTGATGACATTTATTACTACCTAAAACCCACCGACAAAGAAGGCCACACTTGGGACGAAGTTCCTTCAGAGATTAAAAATACTTATGATAAATTAGGTATTCCTGAAGCCGAAAAAGAATATCTTGGCGGTGTTAAGGCCCAATACGAATCTGAAGTCATTTACGGGTCACTCATGGAAAAACTACAAAAGCAGGGGGTTATCTTTTGTGGTATGGATGAAGCTCTCCAAAAATATCCTAAAATTCTTTGGCAATATTTTGGCAAAATTGTCCCTCCCGATGATAATAAACTTGC
Organism: uncultured Gammaproteobacteria bacterium; assembly: GCA_964502305.1. GTDB lineage: Bacteria > Patescibacteriota > Microgenomatia > UBA12405 > UBA12405 > WARW01. The sequence continues at coordinate 3,878 of CAZCWF010000057.1, forward strand.
TGCTCTAAACAGTGCTGTTTGGTCCGGTGGGTCTTTTATTTATATCTCTAAAAATGTCCATGTCGATTTGCCTCTTCAAACTTATTTTCGAATTAATAGTCAAAAGATGGGTCAATTCGAACGAACTTTAATCATTGCCGACGAAGGTTCATTTGTTAATTATATTGAAGGTTGCACCGCTCCAATTTATTCGACTGATTCTCTCCATGCCGCTGTTGTTGAAGTTTTTGTCAAAAAAAATGCCCGAGTTCGTTATACCACTATCCAAAATTGGT
>CAZCWF010000058.1:0-4092 GCA_964502305.1 uncultured Gammaproteobacteria bacterium
AAATCCCTTAACTGATTCGACAAGGTTGGGGATAAGGTCAGTTTGACGTTTGAGTTGATTACCGATTTCTTGGAGAGAAGCCTTGATCCGAACTTGGAACGTTTTAAATTTGTTGTAATAAGTCATTAAAACTAAGGCTAAGATGATGACTACGGCTAAAAATATGAACATAATTTTTTCTAAAATTAATAAATATTAATGTGTTTCATTATAGCATTTTCGAGCAATTTCAATTTCGTGTTCCCCTATTCGATCAGTGGGTTCAATGTAGTTAAGATGCAAGAAATTATAAAGTTTTTCTTCATTTTCAAAAGTATAAATTTTTCCTGTTTTTAGGTTTTTTATACCATATTCGGAGACAGAATAACCTAAAGTAAGGGCATGTTTGCGTAATAGAATATTGTGTTGACGAGAACCAGTAAAATGTTGAATCAGAGAGGCAAAATTTTTGGCTGGTTGGACCATAATATCGACTCTAACATCAGGGTAAACTCTAATGGAAGCTTTTTTGGTGCCGCGGTTAATTGTTTGGATATTTTCTGGATATTTAATAAAATAATCTAAAATTTCAGTTGATTGTTTTGACTTAGCAGCGATATCAATATCACCGACTGTTTTACTTTGACGGCGCAAGCTGCCTAAGGCAATAAATTCAATTTGAGGGAATTTTTGTTGGAGAAAAGAAATGGTTTTGTCGGCATGGTTTTTGGCTTCTTGATAATCCATACGACGTGATTGGCCTAAAAAGGCTAAAGTATTTTCTAAAATTGATTGTTCAGATTTTTGACCAAAATGAGGCCAATTCCTAATTTTGCCCTTTTGACAATATTCAACTAATTGATCTAGAGCTTTGACAGGGTCTTTGGAAAATCTGAGTTTTTTGGTAAGAATTGAAGCAGTTTTTGGTCCAATGCCGTTAATTTTGTTAAAGGTAAAAACTAAAGGAGAAATTCCTTTGAAGGCTCTGACAATGTGAGGATGAAGCTTATTTTTCTCGAAAAGATAAGTTATTTTGGTAAAAATGTTTGGTCCAATTCCAGGAATATTGTCAAATAGTTGGGGATCTTTTTGCCAAAGTTTAAAAACAGATTTGGGATAAGTTAAAATAGTTTCGGCGGCATCTTGATAAGATTTTATTCGGAAGAAATTTTTCTTTTTGATTTCGTAGACAATGGCAATGTTTTGGAGTAATTCGGCAATTTCAGTGTTGGAGTATTCTTTTTTGGATTTACTCATTAAATAATTATACTATCTAAATTTATTAGTATGTCGTTGTTTAACGACGAAAGTTTTGATATATTACTATCTGTATTAGACCAAGGGTTTGTGGTGCAGCGGTCTAGCACATCCGCCTGTCACGCGGAAGATCGTGGGTTCGAATCCCATCAGACCCGCAACGTAATTAATCCCCTATTTTAGGTGATTTTATTTTGAGTTGATAAAAAGAGAAAGTTTTTGATTTATCCAATCATTAGTGGCTTGACGTTGACCGTTTCCTTGGCGTTCAAAAACTTCTTGATGGTTTGATCCTAAAAGAATAGTCGCCTGTTTAAAATAGTCTTTGCCCTTTTCCCTTGGTTCTTCGGAAATACAAATTTGATTAGACATACCTTGATAGTTATTTGTAAGGACTCCAATTTCTAATATATATCCAGGCTTATTTTCTATTCCAATACTACAAACTACCCATGGATAAATGTTTTCAACTGTTCTACTGGTGATATAGTCTTGTTTACCGAATTTATTTTTGCAAACTTCCAATAATCTTTCCTCAACTTTAAGTTGATCTAATAGTGAATGTGAGCTTTTAATGGTTTCTATTGTAGAAGAATCAGTATCTCTTTTGTCTATTATTTTTTCAGAATTTGGATGTGGGTGTAGAAAACGACGTAATATCTCCATGACCGCATTATAGTCTATTTTTTAAAATTTGAGATAGTTTTTTTGTTCAATTGTTAATTTTCTTATAAAATTTGAATGTTTGTATATTATAGGGTATAATATAAATGTTTCGAGCGATAGAAGCTATCGCAGCACATTGAAACAGAAAGGTGTTTTCTTATGAAGGATCGATTAACTCATGTACAATGGTGTGGTGTGCTTTACGATGTGATATCAACAACTGGTTTTAGTGCTGAAGAAGCATTAGTGTTTGTTGAGGGGAAATACGAAGATGTTGACCCGTTGTTTGGTCTTGGTTCTTTTACGGAAGATTGTTCGGCAGGTTTCTATGATTGAAAGGGTGTGATTTGATTGGGGAAGATGTTGTTCTTCAACGATGAATCACGAAAGATATTTAAACAAAGAAAAAAACAAAAGTTAGTACCAGAATCAAGTAATTCTCTCTCTGAGGATATCCTAAAGATGATAGAAATGGTAGATAAAGGGGCTTCTTACGAAGAGATACAACTGGAAATTGAACCACGAAAATTTGCTATTTTATATTGGCTAAGATTGTATGATACGGCGACAAGTAGCAAAGCAAGACGAGAAGCTTTTTTGGAGCTACGTCGAATAATGTTGATTACCCCAGATAACAATTTATTATCTGATTAGATATACAAAAGCCCCCTAAGTTAATCGCAGCTTTGGCTGTTATTGATTAATTAGGGGGTTTAAATTTATTCCAAAATTCCGTCGAGGTTGACGTCGTAGATTATTTCTTCAGAAACTAGACGATAGTTAATAATTTCTTTTTGATCAAACCAGATAGAAATTTCTTTTTCGGCTTCTTCGTTTGATCCAGATGAGTGAATAATGTTTCTGACAGCGCGTTGGTCTTCGTTAGAAGCGGTATAAGAATCGATAGTATAGTCGCCACGAATAGTTCCTGGTGCTGAACTTAGTGGTTCAGTAGAGCCAGTGATTTTCCGAACAATTGGGACAGCGCCCATACCTTGCCAGACCATAGCAACAACTGGTCCACTGCTCATGAAATCCATAAGTTGTCTTCGAATAGTTTCAGCAAATTCTTCAGGACTTGGTCCTGGCATTGGAAGACCTTTTTCTTTGTAGGAAGCAAATGTTTTATTACCAGTTTTAGTAGCCCATTCTGGGTCGATAGAATAGTGTTTTAGGACGGTTTCTTTATTTGGGATAAGCATTTTGAGAGCAACTAGTTTTAGGCCGCAAGTTTCATATCTTTTGATAACTTCACCAATTAGTCCTCTTTGGACACCATCTGGTTTAATAATAACTAGGGTTCGTTCTTGTTTGTGGTCAAAGTTTTTCATATTGCCTTATTTTGGTTCAAAAGTGGGAAATAATCAAGGAGTAAGTATATTGAACATATCGATACGTATCGATATAATAACTTTATGGATAAAATATTTAAAGCTTTAGCTGATAGAAATCGACGAAAAATTTTAACTTTATTAAAAGATAAAGATAAAACAGTAAGTGAATTGCTAAAAGATTTTGATATTGGACAAGCGACTTTATCGAGCCATTTATCGGTATTACGAAAAGCTCAGTTAGTTGATTTTAGAGTTGATGGTAAATTAAGAATTTATAGGCTTAATCGAGATCTTCTTTTTGCCTTTGCGGAGAATATGCGTAAATTTGTTGGAAAATTGGATGAATCATTAATTGACGTGGTTGAAATCCAAACTAGAAGGGTGTAAATTGGGTTAATTATAATTAATTATTATCTATACTAATAATCCATGAATTTTGCGGAAATAAAAAAGAAATATTTTAAATCAACTGAAGAAATTGTCAGTATGTTTTTAGGTTTAGTTATCGTAGTTGTAGTGGGTGGTTTGATTTTTAATTATTTTCAAAAAAGTAAAGGAACAGTGGATATTCCTGGAAGTAATAGTGAAATTACTTTGACAAATAATGGTGAAAAATTAACAGCAAATGGAGAAAAAATTTATAAGGTGAAGAAAGGTGATAGTTTGTGGAAAATTGCCCAAGCAGAATATAATGATGGTTATTCTTGGACTAAAATTGCAGAAGTGAATAATTTAAAAAATCCGTCCGTATTAGAGACAGATCAAGAATTAATTTTGCCAAAATTGGAAGTTAAAGAAACTATTGCAAAAGTTTCAGATGAAAAAGAAACTCCCATTGCTGTAGGGGGTGAATATA
>CAZCWF010000059.1:0-2189 GCA_964502305.1 uncultured Gammaproteobacteria bacterium
TATAACAAAGAGTCTGAATGTGGCCTCATATATAACGATCCAGATATCAATATTGATTGGCCTAATAAAACTGATCTTATTTTGTCCGACAAAGATCATCTTTGGATGCCTCTCTCTCAGGCTAAAGAGGAATTATCAAAACTTAATTGGTAAATATTATGAAACAAAAAATTATTGGTACCGGCCTTTCCGGTTTAGTTGGATCCCGCATTGTCGAGCTTTTGGGTGGTAAATATGAATTTATTGATTTTTCTCTAGATACTGGTGTTAATGTTTTAGATCAACAAAGTTTAGAAACTGCTTTTGCCAAAAATTCCGATGCTGTGGCTGTTTTACATATGGCTGCTTTTACTGATACTAACGCTGCTTGGGAACAACGCGGTGATAAAACCGGCATTTGTTATCAACTCAACGTTCAAGGCACTCAAAACATTTTAGATTTAGCCAAAAAATATAATCAATATTTTATCTATATTTCCACTGATTTCGTTTTTGACGGTGCCAAAATCACTCCTTATATTGAAACCGACGAACCTAGACCAATTGAATGGTACGGCGAGACCAAATATCTAGGTGAAAAAGTCGTTACTGATTCTGACTATGCCGCCGCCATTGTTCGTATTACTTATCCATATCGAGCTAATTTTGAAAAAAAACCTGATATTGTTCACAAAATTTTAACTAAACTTCAAAATAACGAAACCATCAAAATGTTTTCTGATCAAATTTGTACCTACACTTTCATTGATGATATCGCTCATGCTTTAGATAAATTCTTTGAGAATAAATACACTGGCATTTATCATCTAGTTGGATCGTCTTCTCATTCACCTTACGACATGGCTAAACTAGTTGCCAAAACATTTGGTTTTGATGAAAATCTGGTTCAGTCTTCTTCTTTAGAGGGATATATTAAATCTCAACCAGAAGGTAGTCGCCCTTGGCAAAAAACCCTCATCACTTCCAATCAAAAAATCAAAGACTTAGGTATCCAAATGAAAACTTTGGAAGAAGGTTTAACCGAAATCAAAAGCCAGATTAAATAATCTTAGAGATCTTCTTCGCTTCTCGCACTCCAAAGTTAACTCCTCTATCTTCCGGATAAATCTGGGCAAAATTCATTCGATATAATTTTTCACTGACTTTATAACTTTTTACTTTATACTTTCTATTCACTATATGTTGGCCTGATTTAAATCTAAACACCGACACATTTTTAGCTTTAGTCTTATCAAACTCTGGGAAAATATTTTTTAAATAATCAAACCATTGGTTAACTAACTTCTTTTCATCCATTTTTAAAAACTCATGACCTTGCGGTACATATGTTCCCAAATAGTAAATATTTTTTCCCTTATATTTTTTATTCCCCACCAAATTTGTATGTTGGATAAAAGCTATAAAAGGGGATTGTGAGTCGTTTATATTGTGCCAATAAAATTTACTTAAATTTTGTTCCGAACTAAAAACTATATCTATTGCCGCCAAATATTCAACCTCAGTATCTGGTCGGGTATCAATTATCACATCAAATTTTTTTTCCAAATCTTTAATATTTTTTACTTCACTTTTTAGCTTGATTTCTCCACCATTTTCTTTAATTAATTTGGTCAATCTTTGGACTAATTTATCAAATCCGCCGTTGATATAACCCAAGACTTCTTCACCTTTTTCATTTTTAGAGTTGCCTCGAGTATGAATTCTGGCCCACAACCAAGCCATAGAAATATCTTTGTAGTATCTATGAAATTTGCCCATTAGTAATGGCTTCCATACCACTTCATAACCTTTTTTACCCACAAATTTTCTCATCCACTCACTAGCTGTTATTCCTTCATATTTCTGCCAATTTTTATCCAACCCCAAATATATAGCCACCAATCCCATCCTAAATTTATCCACCAAAGACAGTGGTTTAAATTTAAGTAGATCAATTGCTCCGTTAAATGGATACATTTTATTTTCCCAATACAACGCTGTTGAATTTTTGTTCCAAGTAATTTCCTTTTCTAATCCAATTTCTTTGATCAAATCAATCAAATCTTTATCAGTTCTAAAAAAATGATGATATAACTTCTCCAGATTTTTTCCTTCCATTTTAAAACCGCCTGCCAAACCTCCCAAAAAATCCTCTTTTTCCAAAATAGTTACCTTATTTTTCTCTTTTGATAAAAAATACCCCAATGTAA
>CAZCWF010000059.1:2199-3913 GCA_964502305.1 uncultured Gammaproteobacteria bacterium
TTTTTCGTCTATTCATAATTCAACTTCACTATGGTATCATAAATCCATCCGCTGTTGCCTTATGTGCAACGGTTTTTAATATTAAAAATTTTATAATCTACGATCTACGATCAAAAAACTAACCTATGGCTGACCAAATTAAACTCACCAAAAACCGTGACCTTCCTATGGAAAAAGTCCGAAACATTGGTATTATTGCTCACATTGACGGTGGGAAAACTACGACCACTGAACGTATTCTCTTCTATAGTGGAAAAATTCACAGAATTGGCTCAGTTGACGATGGTACTACTACCACCGATTCTATGGCTCAAGAACGTGAGCGCGGGATTACTATTCAATCTGCTTGTATTACTACTTTTTGGCACGATTATCGTTTAAATATCATTGATACTCCGGGCCACGTCGATTTTACTGCCGAAGTTGAACGCTCTCTTCGTGTTCTTGATGGCGCTATCATGATTTTTGACGGAAATGCCGGTGTTCAAGCTCAGTCCGAAACCGTTTGGCGTCAAGCTGACAAATATGGCGTTCCTCGAATTGCTTTCGTTAACAAAATGGATAAAATTGGTGCATCTTTTCAAGGAACTCTTGATAGTATTCACGAAAAACTCCATGCTCCAGTTGTCCCAGTTGTTATTCCAGTTGGTGAAGAACATGATTTCATGGGTGTTGTTGACCTTATGAATATGGAAATGATTGTCTATGATAAGGACGAAGAAGGTATGGATTTCACCCGAAAACCAGTCACTGACGAGTTCAAAGACAAAGCTCTCAAGGCTCGTGCTGAAATGGTTGAAAAAATCGCCGGAGAAGACGAAGCTTTAATGGAAAAATTCCTTAATGATGAAGAAATTTCTGTTCCAGAGCTAAAAGCTGTTTTACGAAAAGCTACTATTGATCGTAAACTTTTCCCTATCTACTGTGGCGCTGCTTGGAGAAACAAAGGTATTCATCCGATTCTTGATGGTATCGTTGATTATTTACCTTCACCTATCGACTTACCTCCAGTTGAAGGTTTTGACCCTGATACTAATGAAGTTCTTACTCGAAAACCTCTTAAAACTGAACCACTTTCAGCTTTATTATTCAAAGTTCAGTCAGATGCTCACGTTGGAACCTTATCTTACGTTCGTATCTATTCTGGAACTCTAAAAGCTGGAACTGAAGTTTACAACGTTACCAAAGATAAATCTGAACGTATTGGTCGTCTGATTTTAATGCACGCTGACAAACGTGAAGGTATCGAAGAAGCTTTCGCTGGGGAAATCGTTGCCTGTATCGGTCTAAAAGAATCCACCACTGGTGACACTCTTTGTGATCGCAACCAATTAATTTCTTTATCTCCAATCCAATTCGCTGATCCAGTTATCTCTCTTTCTATTGAGCCTCTTACTTCAGATGATCAAGAGAAAATGGGTGCTGCTTTAAACAGACTCGCTGTTGAAGATCCTACATTCCGTGTTAGTTATAACCAAGAAACTGGTCAAACTACCATCGCTGGTATGGGTGAACTTTACCTCGAAATTATCGTTGATCGTCTCAAAAAAGAATTCAACGTTGGTGTTAAAACTGGTGCTCCACAAGTTGCTTATCGAGAAACTATCTCTGCTCCAGCTGATGGTGAAGGTAAATATATTCATCAATCCGGTGGTCATGGTCAATACGGTCACTGTAAAATAAAAATTGAACCTAAAAATAGGGGAGAAGGTTA
>CAZCWF010000060.1:0-2954 GCA_964502305.1 uncultured Gammaproteobacteria bacterium
CCAACAACTTTTACCCAAACTAAAAAGTTTTAATATTATCCATCAAACTGGGAAAAACGACATCAATCAGTTTGACTCATTATCTTTAATTTATCCAAATTATTTCGCCTCCGACTATTTTGAGACTGATTCTCTTACCTGGATACTCCAAAATGCTAATGTTTTGATTAGTCGTTCTGGAGCCAACACTAGCCAAGAGATCGTCGCTTTAGGTAAAAATTCCATTCTCATTCCATTACCCCAAAGCCAGCAAGACGAACAAATTCTTAATGCTAATTGGGTCAAAAAAAATATCCCTAAAAATACCATAATTATTCCTCAATCAGAGCTAACTCCAGAAAAGCTTCTCCTGTCAATCGATCAACTAACCAAATCAGAAACCAAAACAATGTCTACTATTAACTTAAAACCAAATCTCCAATTACTCCGATTAATTCATGAAATTATTTAAACGACTATTAATTCCACTAATTGTTTTAATAACAGGGATCACTGTTCTAACATTTTTATTATCTTCTCCTCAAATCACCTTTAACCCTAAATCCGACAAAAATGATTTTTATCAAAATCTTAATTTAGCCATTAATACCAGTAAACTATCAGTTTCTAGTATTACCGTTCGCGATTTCAACCATGAAGTTGAATTTTATCTTAATCAAGACAATCAAACTATAAAAGTTCTTCTTTCAGATAAAACTGATCCGTTCTGGCAAATTTCTTCTTTGCAAGACATACTAAAAACAGCTAAAATGAATAAACAAGAACTTAAATTAGTTGATTTGAGTTCATCGCATCCTTATGCAACATTCAAAAATAATTAGTGGTATCGATATCGGTACTTCTAAAGTCACCACCATCATTGGTCAATATTCTGACACCGAAGATAAATTTAATATCATTGCCGTCTCTTCCATCCCCTCATTAGGTTTTCGCAAAGGCCAAATTATTAATATTGAACAAGCTTCATCAACCATTACTCAAAGTATCGAATCTGCCGAAAGAATGGCTGGGTTTCAAATAAATTCTTCTTCTATTTGTCTTTCCGCTCCTCACATTGAATCAATTAACTCTCATGGAGTAGTTGCCATTAGCAACCCAAACGGTGAAATAAACCCAGATGATATTGATCGTGTCATCGAAGCAGCCAAAGCCATCGCTGTTCCCACTGGAAAAGAAATTATTCACATTATCCCTATCCGTTATACCGTCGATGGACAAGAGGGGGTTATTGATCCTGTCGGTATGAACGGTATCCGTCTTGAAGTTGAAGCTCATATTATCATTGCTTCCACTCCATCATTAAAAAATCTCAAAAAATGCCTTGAAGACATTGGTATTAAAATTGACCAACTAATCTATTCTGGGTTAGCTACCGCCAAATCAACCCTTACCGAAACCGAAAAAGAATTAGGGGTCGCCTTAGTCGATATCGGTGGTAGTATCACCACTTTAACCATTTTTAATGAAGACTCACCTGTTTACTCTTCAGTCATTCCTGTTGGCGCTGGCAATGTCACCAACGATTTGGCCATCGGTCTTCGATTCTCACTTGACGATGCCGAAAAAATTAAACTTAGACTTAGTAAAATTTCCGAGTCTAAAAAATACGAAGATGAAATTGAATTATCTAATTTTGGTATTCAATCAGCAGATGATAAACGAAAAGTTTCCCTTTCCACCTCTATCAATGGCATTATCAAACCTCGATTAGAAGAAATTTTTCACCTAATTTATTCAAAAATTGAAGATAGTGGTTTTGCCTCGACAATTCCAGCTGGGATTGTTCTCACTGGTGGTGGAGCTCAAACTGTTAATATAAAAGAGATTTGTGAAAAAATTATCCCTCTTCCGCTAAGAATCGCTACCCCACCAAAAGTTGGAGGAATTATTGATGACATTATCAACCCTGCCTACAGTAGTTCTATTGGTTTACTCATGTATGCCAACGATTCCAAGAAAATTACTACAGCTTCTCCTAAAAAACCAAAAGTATCTGTTGGTGGTTTTTTTGGTAAAGTCAAGAAATTAATAGAACCGTTAATACCGTAACTATGGGACTTATTAAGACTCTGGCTGGTCAGTTTGCCAAAATAAAAGTTGTTGGTGTTGGAGGTGGAGGTAACAACGCCATTAACTCTATGATTTCTGAAGATAGTATCAAAGGTGTCGATTTTATTGCTATCAATACTGATTCTCAAGCCTTACTAAATTCACTTGCCCCAGTAAAAATCCAAATAGGGGAGAAACTTACCAAAGGTCTTGGTGCTGGTGGTAATCCTCAAATGGGACAAAAAGCTGCTGAAGAATCAAAAGAAAGAATCAAAGAAGTTCTAGCTGGTACCGATATGGTCTTTATTTGTGGAGGTATGGGTGGAGGAACTTGTACTGGCGCCGCTCCAATTATTGCTGAAATTGCCAAAAAAGAACTTGGTATATTAACCATCGCTGTTGTCACTAAACCTTTTATGTTTGAAGGTACCCGTCGTATGACTAATGCCGAAGAAGGTATTTCCCAACTTCGAAGCAATGTTGACACCTTAATCGTCATTCCTAATCAAAAAGTTATGGAGGTTGTCAACGATAAAGCCACTCTAATTGAAGCTTTTAAAATCGCCGATTCAGTCCTTAATAATGGAACAAAAGCTATTGCTGATCTTATCACCGTCCCGGGACTTATTAATCTAGATTTTGCTGATATTAAAGCTGTTATGAGTAGTGCCGGCTCAGCTCTTATGGGTGTTGGTGAAGCCGAAGGCGAGGGCCGTTCTCGTCTGGCTGTTGAAGCTGCCATTGAATCTCCACTAGTCGAAGTCGATATCGAAGGGGCTAGGGGAGTCCTTATCAACATTACTGGCGGCTCCGACTTAACCATGGCCGAAATTGAAGAAGCTGCTAGAACCATCACTCAACGAACTGCTCCTGACGCCAATATTATTTTTGGGGCTACCATCGAC
>CAZCWF010000060.1:2964-3868 GCA_964502305.1 uncultured Gammaproteobacteria bacterium
CAAAATATCAGTTATTGCTACTGGTTTTGATAGTACCAAAACTCATTTCTACCAATCATTCAAAAAACCAGAAACACCTACAGTTACATCAAACCCATTACCACAAGCCCCACCAAAAGAAACCGCCGAAAATCCTCCAATCGATAATCAAGAAATCAAAAAATACCTTAATGACAAAGACATTCCTTCCGGCATTGATATTGTCGACGAATTCGACATCCCTGCCTTCCTTAGAAAAAAGAACTAACATTAATTAATGTTATAATATCCTCATCCGATGAATTGTCTTAATTCAAAAATAATTATTATTAAATAGCCGAACCCCGATTCTTCGGGACACTCGGCATATCAAAATCCTTCGTTCGAAGGATTTTTTTTGTAAAATAAACTATGCCAAAATTTAAAACCATTCCTCAAAACATAAAATTTACCGAACTAGAAGAAGAAATAATCAAATTCTGGAAAGATAAAAAAATCTTTGAGAAATCAATCGAATCTCGACCGGAAGAAAATGCTTACAGTTTTTATGACGGCCCTCCATTCATCACTGGAGCCCCTCACCATGGTAGTTTATTGCCCAGTATCGCCAAAGATGTTATTCCTCGTTATTGGACCATGAAAGGCAAACGCGTTCGTCGTGTTTGGGGGTGGGATTGTCATGGTCTTCCTGCTGAAAATAAAGTCGAAGAAAAGCTTGGCCTCAAAAGTAAAAAAGATATCGAAGCAATTGGTGTCAAAAAATATATCGACGCTTGTTACGATTATGTCCAAAATGTTTCTCAAGAATGGCCTTGGTACATCGACCACATTGGTCGCTGGGTTGATTTTGAACATGCCTACAAAACCATGGATTTAAACTACATGGAAAGTGTTATGTGGGTTTTTAGCGAAATCTACAAAAAAG
>CAZCWF010000061.1:0-745 GCA_964502305.1 uncultured Gammaproteobacteria bacterium
TTTGTTCAATAGTTTGGGCATTTTTACGAATATCTCCCCTGTCGGCTTTGGCACCAGGAGTGTTGTCAAAAATATCGATAGAAGGATATTCCCAAATTTGATTACCAGATGAACTAAGGGCGGCAGTAGAGACATTAGTATTTGCAGGAGCAGGTTTTAAGACAGGAGCAACATTGGCAACATTAAGATCATCTTTACCATCTTTTTTAGGTTCTTGAGCTTTATTGTCAAAATTAAGTTCAGATTGAAAGACTTTATTTTTAGCCTTCTCTTCTGATTTGGCTTTGATTTTTTGAGCACTACCAATGGAATACTTTTTGATAAGGTTAAAAACCATAACAAAAAATTTGAAAAGTTGAGCCACAGAAGTATCAAAAAGAATAACAAAACCAACGATAAAACAGAAAATAAAAATTAGAGTACTAGGGGCTTTGCCAAAAAGTGAGACTAACTGATCAGAAAGGAAAATACCAGTAATCCCCTGTTGGAATAGACTGATCATAGCAATAAACATAATTAAAAAGCCCAAAAAGACATTTAAATCCTTGAGTGGGGTTTTAATTTTGGCAAAAAGAAAAGCGGCTAAGAAAAGTAAAAAAGAAACTAAAATGGCACCAAAACCGAAATATTTGACTAAAAACTGGTTAATTAATATGGGGACTGGACCAGTTTGGAGAAAGGAAAAAACTGAAACTACAGTTAAAATTAAGAAAAATATAAATAAAAATGTTTGAGTTGTTTCTGG
>CAZCWF010000061.1:755-3862 GCA_964502305.1 uncultured Gammaproteobacteria bacterium
AAACTAGGAATAACTTTCTTCTTTTTTCGACCACGTTTAGCCATAAATACAGTATATAGTAAAAAGATCGTAGATTATAGATCGTTGATCGTAGAAAGAAAGTTGTCTATGGAAATAATTTCGCTTTTAGCTTCAGATCTCTTTTTAGATTCGACTCCACCATTCTCTAAACTTCGTTTGCTAATGACAAGTCTGGTTGGGATGCCGATCAAATCAGCATCGGCAAATTTAGCACCAGCGGCAACTTCAGGACGATCATCAAATAAAACTTCAATATTTTTGTCTAAAAGTTTTTGATATAAATCCTCAGCTTGTTTTTTAATATTTTCATCAAAAAGGTCGAGACCGACTAAATGGATTTGGTAAGGAGTAATAGATTCTGGCCAAATAATGCCTTTGTCGTCGTGGTGTTTTTCGATAATGATGGCGATAGCTCGGCCGATACCAATACCATAGGAACCCATATACAAAAGCTTAGAGTTACCGTCTTTGTCGATAAATTTACCATCCATTGGTTTACTGTAGGTAAAACCAATATTAAAAATATTGCCAAATTCAACAGCTTTGGTCATTTTTAATTGCCAACTTCTGCATTTGGGACAAAAGAAACCGTCTTCGGCTTGAGCAATATCACCAACAATGTCAGGGGTATAGTCGCGATCTAAATTAATATTAATTAAATCAATATTTTTCTTATTAGAACCACCGTAAGCATTTTTAATAGTTTTAAGGGAGTCATCAGCAACAAGAATAAACTCAATACCTTTTTTGAGGTTATCTTTGATACCCACAGGAGAAATAAAACCAGGTTCAGAATTTAAAGATTCTCTAATTTCTTCATCAGTAGCATGGCGTAATTCATTGGCGCCAGTTAAATTTTGAAGCTTAGTTTCATTAACAGAATAATCGCCGCGAATAATGGCTAAGATAAAACGACCTTGATCATCGACATAAACAACGTCTTTGATTTGTAAATTAAGAGGCTTGTTGTGCAATTTGACGCCATCTTCCATAGTATTGCCACGAACGGCATCGATTTCTTCCAGAGGCAATTCTTTGTCGTCAAGATTAATATTTTCTTTGATAAATTCAGCTCGTTCCAAATTAGCAGCATAACCACAGGCACATTTAGCAATAGTGTCTTCGCCAACATCGGCTTCAACCATAAATTCATGAGAAACAGCACCACCAATAGCTCCATTGTCTGATTCAACAACAGTAATATCTAGGCCTAACTTTTTGGCGATTTCTTCGTAGGCTTGCCAATATTGCTGATAAGTTTTATTTAAATCGGCTTCATCTTCGTGAAAAGAGTAACCATCTTTCATGACGAATTCGCGAGTACGTAAAAGTCCACCGGTAGGTCGAGCTTCATCGCGAAATTTTTGAGAAAATTGGTAAATATTGATAGGTAAGTCTTTGTAGGTTGGGTTAGATTGATTAACCAAATCCATCATGATAACTTCGGCAGTGGCACCTAGAGTAAATTCAGCACCGTTTCGATCAACAACTTTCATCATGGCAGAACCAAATTTTTTGTCGCGATTGGCTTTTTGCCAAATTTCGAGAGGATGAAGAGTAGGAACAATTAATTCCTGAGCACCGGTTTTTTCTTCAACTTCTTTTCTAATGACATCTTCAACTTTTTTGGCGACACGTAAGCCGAGAGGTAAAAAGGTGTAACGACCAGCTGCAAGTTGGTTAATAAAACCACCTTGGAGTAAAAGTTTGTGACTGGCGGCAGTGGCCTTGTTAGTAATAGTTTTGCTGGTTTTGCCGAAAAGTTGAGAGTATCGCATAGAAGTATTATAGCTTAAAAATCAAGCTGTAAAATGGTATAATTAATTGTTATTGGATTACCTTTTGTGATCCGTGACCAAACCCTTTTAAATAGGACGGTCATTCTGAAAGCGTTGTTATTAGCGTTTTTTGAATGGCCGTTTTTTTTGTTAAAAATTTTATCTAATACTTTTTGGGGTAAGAAAAAATTACCCTACTTTTAAACATATGAATTAATATCCATTTATGCGAGTTAATTTACCGAATTTAAGACGCAAAAGTAAAATAAGCAATCTTTTAAAAAGATTCGGTAAATTTTTAGTGAAATTATGTGAAACCTTAATTACAACAATAATTTTGAAGTTTATACTTCGATTACTAGGGGTAGAACCATAGGTTGGCGGCCGGTTTTTTGATAGATAATCTCTTCAAGATGACCTTGGAGTTCTTCACGAATGTAATCAAAATTAGCTGGAGTACTGGTAACTTGGTTGAACTTAACAATTATTTCTTGTTTGAGATAATTAATAAGATCAGTATTTTCTTTCATAAAAACAAATCCTCGACTTAAAACTACTGGTTCCTTTTCAAGTTTGCCGGCTTCTTTGTTGATCAAAAGAACAACAGAGAACATTCCATCTTCGGCAAGGGTTTTGCGATCACGTAAAACGGTGGCACCAACGTCACCAATTCCAAAACCATCAATTAAAACTTTACGGATGGGAATATGGAAATTAGTATCGTAAGTACCATTGCTGTAGAAATTTACTGAGGCATCAAAATCAGGCAAGATTACTTTATCTTCGGTGTAACCAAGTTTTTTGGCAACTTCCTGGTATTTTTTGAGATGGCGGAAATTTCCACCAATAGGTAGCAAATATTTTGGTTTAACTAAACTAATTAAGATAGCGTGTTCTTTTTGATAACCGTGACCCGAAACATGAAGCTCTTCTTTCTCACCATAGACAACTTCAGCACCAAGTTTAGATAAAGTATCAATCATAGAATAAATATTTGAAGTAGTACCGGGGATATAGTCTGGAGAAGAAAAGATCACTTTGTCACCGGATTTGATTTTTATTCGGTGTTTTCCCATAACCATTTTGCTGAGAGCAGAATCTGGTTGGCCAGCAAAACCAGCAACTAGGAAAATTAATTTATTTTCAGGGAAATTTTTAGCTCGTTCGGGTGGGATTAAATCACCATCTTTGAAATTGATATAACCTAAATCTTTGGCGATATTGATGGCCTTGTCAACAGAAAAACCAACAATGACAATTTTTCGACCAACACTTTTGGCATATTCGATGGCCTGAGACCAACGGATA
>CAZCWF010000062.1:0-1120 GCA_964502305.1 uncultured Gammaproteobacteria bacterium
TCCATCAACCATATTTAATACTCGCTCAACTTCACCACCAAAATCAGCATGTCCCGGAGTATCGACAATATTAATTTTAGAATTTTTATAAAAAATTGAGGTATTTTTCGATAAAATTGTAATCCCTTTTTCCCGCTCCAAATCATTACTATCCATGATTCGATCCATAGACATTTCGTCTTGATTATCTCTAAAGGTATGGGTTTGCTTTAATAAAGCGTCGACTAAAGTTGTTTTGCCATGGTCTACATGGGCAATAACCGCGACATTTCTTACATCAGTCAAATTAGGCATTCGCATATTCTACTACAAGATATAAAAATTTCAATCTCTAAATTGCAAATAATTGTCCATTTTATGGACTAAATCTTATTTCAAGATATAATCAGTTTATGAAGAAAATTATCATTATTTTTTCTCTCTTAATTTTACTATCTCTTCCCGTTCTTTTTTTCTTTTTTAAAACTGAAAATATCACTTCAGAGAAATTAGAAACAAAAATTACCCAAGTTACCCAAAAAGTTGAAGAAATCAAAGAAACTATTGCTCCGGTTCCTACCAAGATCTTAGAATCTGGCCTACCGGACAAACATTTAATTGAAACTGCTTTTGTTCCTCAATCCCCCGAGAAAAATTGGGATGAACCCTGGCAAGATGCTTGTGAAGAGGCATCGCTTTTAACCGTTGATTATTTTTATAAAAATATTTCTAACACTGATCCTCAAACTATCAAAAAAGATCTTTTAAATATGATTGATTTTGAAAACCAACAATCTTTCACTCATGACATGAATTTAGACCAAATGAGTTTTGTATCCCAAAATTATCTAGGTTACACTCCAAAAATTATTGATAACCCAACAGTTGACAATATCAAAGAATATATTTCCCAAGATATCCCTATTATTGTTCCCGCCAATGGCAAAACTTTATATCAAGAAAATAAGCATTTTAGTTCTGGTGGCCCTTATTATCACAATCTAGTTATTTTAGGTTACGACGATAACACTCAAAAATTTACTGTTCACGATGTTGGTACTCAATTTGGTGCTTATTTTAAATATTCCTATTCACTTTTACTTGAAAGCATCCACGACTTTCCAGAATCTAATCAAAAAGA
>CAZCWF010000062.1:1130-3847 GCA_964502305.1 uncultured Gammaproteobacteria bacterium
TTTTTTGAATTTGGTGGCAAAGATAGTTTGATTAAAAAGAAGATATTAATCAGGGTTCTAAAAGAGTTTTGCTTTTGTTAAAATCAAATTATGAATCACAAAATTAAATATCTTTCTTTAATTATTGTTTCATCTTTATTTATTTCTGGTTGTACTTCCAAAACAACCAATACAGAGCAAAATATGAATCTCGATCTTCCAGCTTCTCAACCAACCACCAACGTTACAGTTAGTCCATCTGCCACTCAAACTCAAGAAGATCCCGTAGTTTCTTTAAAGACCAAAGATGGTGAAATCCTTATCAAACTTTATGCCGACAAAACTCCAAACACTGTCGCTAATTTCGTTCAAAAAGCTGATAGTGGTTTCTATAATGGTTTAAGCTTTCATCGAGTTATTGCTGGGTTTATGGCTCAAGGCGGCGACCCTACCGGTACAGGTATGGGCGGTGGCAAACAGGATTCAGAATTAAATGATGTTCCTTTTGTTCGAGGCAGTCTTGGTTTAGCTAGAACTGCTGAAACTAAAATGGTCAGCAATGATAGTCAGTTTTTCATTTGTTTTACTACCGAAGGTTGCCAACACCTAACTTCCGAGTATGTTAATTTTGGTGAAGTTATTTCTGGTCTTGATATTTTAGACAAAATTACTCAAGGCGATAAAATTATTAGTGTAACTTCTAAAACCAAATAATGATTAAAAAATTTACCTATTTTTTAGTTGCTGTTATTTTCTTTGGAGGTCTTTTTTGGCTTCTATCCCAACCACCAAAATCAGGTTCAAATTTACCTTCTTCCGATGAGACTGTCACTGCCGAATCAAAAGATAAATACAAAAATTATCCAGTTCACAAAGACCCCGATTTAACCTTTTACTGGGGGAATGGTTGTCCACACTGTGAAAATGTTGAAAAATGGTTAGATGAAAACAATACCGAACAAAAGATAAAAGTAAATTATAAAGAGGTTTACTACAACCAGACTAATCAACAAGAATTATCCCAAATAGTTGAAGAATATTGTCCAGAACTATTAGGGGAAGACGGGATTGGTGTTCCACTGGGTTTTGACCCAAATTCCAAAAAGTGTATCCAAGGGGATACCCCTATCATCGAATTTTTGTCTGATAAATTAGGCTATTAATTCATGGTTAAAAAGAAAAAACCGCAAACCATTACTTTTAAAAGTATTCTTCGATTAGCTGTCTTTTCTCTAATTGTTTTTTTTCTAATTTCTTGGTTAAGTCAAAAACCTTCATCCAAAATTTCTCAAAACGACCCCACCCTTTTTATTGGTGAAAGTAACACCTCTTCCAATGTTCTTGGTGATATGTATGACAAACTCCCAGAGGATAGCCGACAACAATTGGAAAACATAAATCAGACTGAAATAGGGAAATTTATTTCTAATACCAGTGAATATATAAAAATTCAGCTTGATGGTTTTCCTCAAAAACAAATTAAAGAAATAAAAAAAGAAATTATTCGCAATATTTCTGATGATATGATAAAAAGCATTGATGAAAATTAAATATGAATCTTTCTGATTTAAAAACTAAATTTGAGGCTATCCAAAAAAAGTTGGATTATCAATCTAACTTAGATAAATTAACTTCTCTTGAAGTTGAATCTCAAAAATCTGATCTTTGGGATAACCCCACTCAAGCCCAGGAATTGCTTCAAACAATTGCTTCACTTCAAAAAAACATCCAATCAATCAAAGAAATTGCCACAGATATTTCTAATCTTGAAGAATTTTCTCAATTAGCCGAGGACTCACCCGATCCATCTTTAGAAATGGAAATTTCCAACTCTCTAGAACATCTATCTCAAAAAATTTCTACTCTAGAACTCCAAACTTATTTATCTGGTAAATATGATTCGAAATTTGCCATTCTTTCTATTCATTCTGGACAAGGAGGAACTGAAGCTATGGACTGGGCGGCTATGTTGCAACGAATGTACTTTCGTTTTTTTGAACGTAAAGGCTGGAAATACGAAGTTGCTGACTTAGTCCCAGGTGAAGAAGCTGGTATTAAATCAGTTTATTTCAAAGTCAGTCATCCTTATGCTTATGGCTGGCTCAAAAACGAATCCGGTGTTCATCGCCTAGTTAGACTTTCTCCATTTAATGCCGATCAGCTTCGCCAAACTTCTTTTGCCAAGGTTGAAGTCACCCCAATTCTTGATTTTAATTCTGATTTTAAAATTCCTGAATCTGATATTGAGTTTTCAGCTTTCCGTTCTGGTGGTCATGGCGGTCAAAATGTTAATAAAGTTTCCACTGCTGTCAGGTTGGTTCATAAACCTACTGGGATCAGTACTTCTTGCCAAAGTCAGCGTGGTCAGGAACAAAACCGAGAATTGGCTCTCCAAATGTTAACTTCAAAAATTTGGGCTCTAGAAGAAGAAAAGCAAAAACAAGAAAAGAAAGATATTAAAGGTGAAAACGTCGTTGCTGGTTGGGGGCATCAAATTCGTTCCTATGTTTTACATCCTTACAAAATGGTTAAAGATTTACGCACTCGTTATGAAACTTCTGATACTATCGGCGTTTTAGATGGTGATCTTGACGCTTTCATTGAGTCTGAATTAAAATTATAAAATTATGCCAAAAGCAGTCAAAATAACTCTCGTCTCAATTCTATTATTAATCGGTTTTTCTTTTGTTGGGTTCCATTATGGAGTAAAAATTTTAGCCCAAAAACTAAACCAGCCA
>CAZCWF010000063.1:0-3734 GCA_964502305.1 uncultured Gammaproteobacteria bacterium
TATAGGTCAAGGATCTATCAAACTAGTGTTAATTGATAAGGGTTCTAATGGTCTATTAAGTTTGGAAAGTATTGGAGAAACTAAAATACCTTTCTCTGTAGAAAGAAATGTTAATAAGGCTAAATATTTTGGTGAGGTAGGTGATGCTTTAAAATCGCTTTTAACTGATTTGAAAATTAAAAATAAACAAGTAGTGGCTAGCCTTTCGGAAAATGATGTTATTAGTAGAATGGTTCGTTTACCGCCGATGAAAGATTCGGAGATTATGGATGCTTTAAGATTTGAAGCAGAGACATTTGTCCCCTACCCTTTGGATGAGGTTTCAATAGATTATGAAGTAATTGAAAAAGATGACGCTGGTAGATTGTCGGTATTTGTAATTGCGGCCAGAAATGATTTGATTCAATCATATGTTAAGTTATTTAAGTCTTTGGGTTTAGAATTGATAGCGATAGAGTCTCCTTCGGTGTCATATCGGCGAGTGGTAAAAAATAGTATAAAAACAGTGGAAAGGGTGGTTATTTTGGATTTAGGGGAAAAGTATTCTGATATTTTTAACATTAATAAAGGGAATGCTTATTTTGCCAGATCAATTCCTGTTGGAGGAGAATCATTAACCAGAGCAGTTTCTTTGGGTTTGGGGTTGGATATGAGTTCGTCTGAAGAGTATAAGAAAGCATATGGTATTAAGGAAAGTGAGTTGGAAGGCAAAATTAGAAATGTAGTTTTACCGGTTTTTAATGGGATTGTTGATGAAGTTAGAAAGGCAATGACATTGTTTAGTGAGGATAACGGAGGTAAATCAGTTGAATTATTAGTATTGTTTGGGGGTGGGGCTAATCTACCTGGAATGGCTGAAGAATTAACAAGACTTTTGGGAGTGGAAGTTCAAGTATCTCAACCTTTTGTTAATATTGACGTGTCTAGAGTAAATGTCCCTCTTAATTTGAACATTGATGGCTGTAGATTTGGATTGGCGGTAGGTTTGTCGTTGAGGGGGTTAATATGAGTTTGAATTTACTTCCATCTGAGGCCAAATTCCAAGCTCAGAGAATGCGGATAAAGGCACTTATCGGTAATTTTTTGTGGGTAATTGGTGGAATATGGGTTTTATTAATATTAATTGTTTTTGGAGCTTCTTTCTTTTTAAACTTGCGCTTGTCGTCTTTGGATAAGAAATATCAGGCGAGATTAAATGATTATAAATCGAGAATAAATGAAGTGGCTTTGACTCAAAAAATAAAATATCAAGCAAAAATAGTGGCTAAGGTTTTAGATAGTCGTTTTGAATATGGACAATCAATTAGTTTAGTTAATGATCTTTTTTCTGATAACGTTAGGATTGATGACATCCAAATAAGTAAAGATAAAGTTTTTGAACTTTCTGGTGGATCGACGGATGGTAGTGTTATAGACGAAGTTGAATCAAAAGTTTCAGAAATTAATGCAGGGATGATTGATGGTTTTGCTGGAGCGAAAATACTGAGTGTAGGTGTTAATGAAGAAAAAGGTTGGTCGTTTAGAGTGGAGTTATTATTAAAATAATTTATGAACAAAGATTTTTTTAAATTACCAGAAAAAGTTTTTGGGGTTAATATCTCATTTTTAAAATTGTTTATTGTTCCTGTATTGGTTCTTTTAGGTTTTATTGTGAGTTTAAATTTGATAATTCTTCCAAAATTTTCTGGATTGTCAACACTAAATGATTCAATTAATGAAGTTAATTCGCAAATTAAATTGACCGACCAAAAGATTAATTATTTATCTTCGGTTGATCAAGAACAGATTCAGAGTGATGCAAACTATTTAAATAGTGCGGTATTACAGGAAAAGAATTCTTACGTATTAATAGGAGTAATTAGAAGTGTTGCTGACAGGTATGGATTTAACATTACAACTTTTTCGATCAGTTCTTTGGAATTAAAGGGTGATGAAAAGACTTTAAAGGTGGCTGATAAAGATGTGGCGGCTAGATTGCCTTTGTCGTTAACTTTAGTTGGACCAGATGATAGACGGGTAGAAATGCTTACGGCACTGGAAAATACTTTACCAATATTATTTATCAATACCTTGGAAATATCTAATAGTAATGGAATATCGACTCTAGATATGATTGTTTCTTCTTATTATGTGGCAGAAAAAACAGATTTAGTTTCAGGGAATTTATCGTTGGAGGATTTGATTCCGACACAAGAGGAAAATGACTTACTCCAAACAATTAGTGGATTTACTAGAATGGACGATTCAATACTAACAATTGGAGAGACGAGTGATTTTGTTGAATACCAGAGAGAAAATCCGTTTAGTCTCTAACTTTAACAATGAATCTTTCTTGAGGGAAAGATAGATTAAGGATAGTTCGAATTGATTTAATTATCTTACCTTCTTTACCAATAATTTTTCCAACTATTTCTGATGGAGCGACAATTTCTAAAACATTTAACTCCCCTTCTTGGTGTTCTTCAACAGTGATGTTATCTGCTTCTTGAGTAATTGATTTTAGAATGTAGTCTAAAGTTTCTTTAACGGTATTCATGATTTTAGTATAAAGTTAAAAGTTTAAAGTAAAAAGTAATAATTATTCTGTTTTTGGTTCAGCTTCGGTTTCTGCAGATGCAGTTTCTTCAGCTTTTGTTTCTTCTACAGTTTCTGTTTTTTCAGTAGTCTCGGCAGGATTTTCTTGCTCTTTTTTTGTTTCTTTAACTCTTTTTATTTTTTTAGGATATTTATCAGGATTTAAAAGTTTATCGACACCTTCGGTAACTTGAGCTCCGTTTTTTTGCCATTGAGCAAAAGCTTCTTTATTGATTTCTAATGTTTTGGTTTGTGGGGTGTAGAAACCTAAATCAGCAATAAATTTTCCGTCAGATTTGCTGCGATCTTCGGCAACAACAACACGGTAAGTGATTTGATGTTTCTTACCACGAGGTAAAAGTTTAATTTTGATCATAATGTATTGGATTATACCTTAAAAGTTGAAAAGTAGAAAGTATAAAGTTAAAAGTAGTAAAAATTATAAAAATGAAAGTTTAAAAGTAAAAAGTATAAAGTTAATTTTTAATAATTTTGGCAGCGTTGATGGAAGCAGATTCTTCAGCTTTTTGTTTGGAATTACCGGTTCCTTTGGCAATTAATTTATCTCCAATATAAACTCCAACTTCAAAGGTTTTTTGATGATCAGGACCTGATTCTGAAAGGGTTTGATATTTTGGAGTAATTCCCTCTTTGGCTTGGGCAATTTCTTGAAAAATACTTTTTGGATCTTTATAAATTTCTTTTGAAGAAAGTTTGTCGATACTGTCAGTAAGAAATTTGTCTAGAAATTTAAAAGCTGGTTTTAGACCGGCATCAAGATAAATTGAACCTAAAACAGCTTCAAAAGTGTCAGCTAAAATTGAATGGTTGGTTCGCCCACCATGATTTTCTTCGCCATGAGAAAGATAAATAAAGTTGCCAAGATCGAAGCTAGCCCCAACTTTGGCTAAATTTTCTGTACAGACGACTAGAGCTCGGAGATTGGTTAATTTACCTTCGTCAAACTTGGTAAATTTGTCAAAGATTCGATCGGAAATCCAAAGTTCAAGAACAGCATCGCCTAGAAATTCAAATCTTTCGTTTGATTGAGAAAATTGTTTTTGTTCGTTTAAAGAGGAGCGGTGAACTAAAGCGTGGTCGAGTAAATCAGTATTTTTAAATTGATAGTCAATAATTTGTTGAAGTTGATTAAGTTGTGG
>CAZCWF010000064.1:0-3731 GCA_964502305.1 uncultured Gammaproteobacteria bacterium
AGATGTTGGTGTTATTGGTATCCAGATCAAATCAAGCCGTTTTTATCTTTCCGAATTCTATCAGCACCTCGACCCAAATCTAGATACTGCTAAAAAAATTGCCAAACAGAAAAAATTGATAATTTTAAATGGGGCTTTAGATGACTTTACTATAGAAAGAAATTTTCTTAGTCAGTATGAAAGTATTTGTAGGTATTTTAAATCTAAATCCAGTAATTGATGTTAAAATACATCCATGGACAAAGCTTATAATCCCGCAAATGAAGCCCAAATTTATAACCAATGGCTTAATTCTGGCGCCTTTACCCCCAAAGTCCCCGAAAACCCCAAAGAAGCTCGTTTAAAAAAAGAACCATTTACTATAATTCTTCCTCCGCCAAACGCTAACAATCCACTTCATGCTGGACATGCTTTATTTACCGTCGAAGATATCATGGTTCGTTACCATCGTATGTTAGGTGATCCTACTTTGTGGCTTCCAGGAACTGATCACGCTGGTATTGAAACTCAATTTGTCTTTGAAAAATATCTCCAAAAACAGGGTAAATCTCGTTTTGACTATGACCGCCAAACTTTATTTAAAATGATTTTTGATTATGTCAATGAAAACCGTGATGTTGCCAAAAATCAAATGAAACGTCTCGGCTTTTCTCTCGATTGGACTCGCGAAAAATTTACCATGGATCCAGATCATATTTCTCGTGTTTATGCCGTTTTTCACCGCATGGTCGACGAGGGATTAGTCTATCGTGACGAAAAAATTGTTAATTACTGCACTTTTTGTGGCACTGCTTTTTCCAATCTTGAAGTTGAACATAAAACCGTTAATTCTCACCTTTGGTATTTCAAATACCCAGTAGTTGGGGAAAATAATCAGTTTATTACTGTTGCTACCACTCGTCCAGAAACTATGCTGGGTGATACTGCTGTTGCTGTTAATCCAAATGACAAAAGATATTCTCACCTTGTCGGCAAAAAACTTTTACTTCCTCTCGTTAATCGTGAAATTCCTATCATTTTTGAAGATTCTATTGATCCAAAATTTGGTACCGGAGCTGTCAAAGTCACTCCGTCTCATTCTCCTGAAGATTATGACATGGGCAAAAAGTTTAATTTAGAATTTGTCCGTATTTTTGATTATGACGGTAAAGCCAATAATAATGTTCCTGAAAAATATCGTGGTATGTTCCCAAATCAGGTTCGCCAAGCCGTTATCGACGACTTAACCATACTTGGCCTAATGGAAAAAATCGTCGATTACTCTCACGAAGTTGGTCATTGCTACAAATGTGGCCGGCCCATTGAGCCAATTACTGCTCCACAATGGTTTGTCAAAATCAAACCACTAGCCGCCCCCGCCAAAGAAGTCGTTAAAAATGATGAAATTTTAATTTTCCCCAAGCGTTTCAAAAAATCTTACCTTACTTGGATGAAAGATATCAAAGATTGGCCAATTTCCCGCCAAATTGTTTGGGGTCATCAAATTCCTGCTTGGTACAATCTCGACGAAAATCCAAATATTAATTTGACTTTTATTGATTCCCAAAACGAAACCATTACCGGAGTCTATAAAGATTTAATTCAAAAATATTCTTTTGTTGAAATTAAAAATGGTTTGCAATCTTTAATTGCTTCCACCGATTCTAAATTTTATCTGTCCGAAACCGAAGCTCAAAAGACCAGTTCTAATGTTCTCCAAGAAACTGATACTTTCGATACTTGGTTTTCTTCCGGCCAATGGCCTTATTCTACTTTAGGCTGGAGCCCTGACGGCCATCATTCTCCGGACTTTGAATATTTTTATCCGACCACTGTTCTTGATACTATGTGGGATATTTTATTTTTCTGGGTAGCTCGTATGATTATGTTTGGCATTTATACTACCGGTCAAATTCCTTTCAAAGTTGCTCACATGCATTCTCGGGTTACCGACAGTAAAGGACAAAAAATGTCCAAATCTAAGGGGAATGTTATTGATCCTTTGGTTATGTCTGACAAATATGGCGCCGATGCTCTCCGTATGGCTTTAGTCATTGGAGTCGCTCCAGGTAGTGATATCTCTCTTTCTGAAGATAAAATTCGCGCTCAACGCAATTTTGTTAATAAAATTTGGAATGCTTCTCGTTTTGTCGAAATGCTTATCGATCGTCTCCGCGAATCCAATCCAAATTTGAAAATTAATGTCTTAAAGTCTCCCTCGTCAAAGGGAGATTTAGAGGGATTTGAAGAAGTTGATCAATCAATTCTTATTAAACTTAATAATCTCATTACTTCAACCACTAAAAACTTAAATAATTATCGTTTTGGTCAAGCCAGCGAAGATCTTTATCAATTTTTCTGGCATGAATTTTGCGATATCTATATCGAATCCGCCAAAGATAGGGGAGTTGAAACTATCCCAGTTTTATTAACTGTTTTAATCACTTCATTAAAACTTCTTCATCCTTTCATTCCGTTTATCACTGAAACTGTTTATCAAGATCTAATTTCCAAGTACAATTTACCTAAGGAACTTTTAATCTCTTCCTCCTGGCCCACTGAGATAAAATAACATTACAAGGTCCCTCTTTCCTCAAAAGGGGAAACCCGAAGGGAGGGGAATTTTTTTTATGAAACTAAAACTGTCTATCATCATTATTTTAGCCTTAATAATTGGGTTTAATCTGTATTATTCTCAAAAATATCCGGACAAATACACTCAATCCAAATCAAAGCTTTCTAGTTTAGTTGGTAGTACTAGTTATTTAGGTCGACTCGATTTTTGGCATCTTCTGGTTCAAAATGGTGACTGGTCTAATGCTGCTACCTTAGAAAGCAAATTAAATTCTGATCAAGTCACTAGTTACAAACTTAGTTATCTCCCTCAAGAAATTCAAAAAAGAATCGACAATCTTGATATCAATAATCAAAAAACCGCCGATGATTACATTGAGTTGTCCAAATCTCAATCTCTTTTCGGCCTTTCTGATCAGGCCATAGATTCCATCAAAAAAGCCCATCAACTCGATCCTATTCGGTCTGATGTTGACAGGCTTTTTTATTCAATTTCTCAATAAATTATTCTTCTTCCTTCTTTTCTTCGCTTTCAGCTTCTTCTTTCTTTTCAGTTATTACTTCTACATCAGCTGGAGTAGATTCTTCTTCAGCTACCTCTTCTTTTGGTGCTTCGACTTTAGCGATCAATTGTTCACCGTCAGTTAAAACAGTCAAAATAGAAGTGTCGAGTTTTAAATCACTTACTGTCACTACAGCCTCTAAATTATCCAAAACTACCAAATCTACTTCAATACTTTCAGGTAAATCAGCTGGTAAAGCTTCAATTTCCACTTCGTCAGTAACTGTAATTAACACATTACCATCTTTAACCGCTTGAGATTCGCCAATAAATTCAACTGGAACCATAGCCGAAATTTTTTCTTTCAAATTCACTTTATAACAGTCAATATGGATTAAGTCTCCGCTGATTGGATGATATTGTGGGTTTCTTAACAAAACTGGAAGTTTTTCTTTTTCATCTAAAACCACTTCCAACAAAGTTGATTCACCAATATCATTAAATAGTTTTTCTAACTCAGTCAAATTAAATTGAACCGACAAAGATTCAAAAGCTTTACCGTAAACAGTAGCTGGTAACAAACCTTCTTTTCTCAATTGTTTAACTTTTCTACCGGCAACAGTTCTAGTGGTTGCCTTCACTTGATGTTTTTCTTTGGTCATTATTTTTGTTTGCC
>CAZCWF010000065.1:0-3655 GCA_964502305.1 uncultured Gammaproteobacteria bacterium
GAACCTTCATTCCAGGTTTAGGAAACCTGTGTTCTATCCGTTGAACTATGAGGACTAAACAAAAATGACTAATATCTAATTTCTAATGTCTAAAACAAGACAAAAGAAAAAGTCAGGGATAGGAGATTCGAACTCCTAGCCTCACGCACCCGAAGCGTGCGCGCTACCAATTGCGCCAATCCCTGGGAGCAAGCTTATTATAGCGTATTTAGCTTAGTGTTGGTCTTTGATGTGTTTTGTCTGGTTAAAGTTTATGGTTTGAATTAAAGTGATAGTTTTTCTTTAAATGGAAAAAGCAGAAAAGTAATTTATTTGCTAATGGGGGAGAATAATAGATTATTTCCTTGACGAGGGGAGAAAGGATATTTATACTGATTAGTATATGACAGACATGGATAGAAATATAAGAACTTTGGTTGTGTGTTTTGTTTTGGCTTTGATGGGTTTAATCCCAATGAGGTTGTCTTTGGGTAATGTAGTCCAGATCTCTAAAGTTCAAGTGCTGGGTGAGATGGAGGCAGTTGAGGGACAGAGGATGGAAATAATTTATGCTGATGAAGTGGTTGAAACAACTGATGATGAGGAAATAGTTCTTCCAAATGCTGAAGTAATTGAAATTGAAGAATAATCTATTTAATAGAAAGGGCGTAGAGATTTTTGGTAGATGAAAGTGAGAGATCGGTTAAGATAACCACTTTACTACCATCTGGCCAAGGGTAAACACAATTGGAATCGAAATTTGAAGTAAGAATGGTTTGTTGATTGGTGCCGTCGTAGTCAACAACTTTTAAATCTTGGTCTTGAACAAAGATAAGGTTGTTGGTATTAGGAATCCAAGTGAGTTGAGAGAAAGAGTCTTTGGAGCCGATTAAGAAATTAGTGTCATCTTTGATATCGTAGACATAATAATTATTAGATTGGACTTGGCGGTTTTGAATTTGAGTACTTTGGGCTGGAGGTGGAGTGATAAGATTGTCTTCAATGTTCCCATCTGTTTGAGCTAGGTAAAGGACTTTATCTTCTTTACTAGAATATTGGATATAAGTAGCCGATTCAGTAGCGACTAATGATTGAATTTCTTTTGGAAGTCGGGCGATTTTATTGTTGACGATAAGTGAAGTTTGAGTTTGCCAGTCAGAGTAGATTTCGTCGAGGTTTTTGGTGACGTCAGTAAGTTTTTGAGAAGAAATGGGGCTGTCGAGAGATAAAAGATAGTTAATTTTGGTTTCGGTATTAGTGGCTAAAATTTGTCGTGAATTAGGTGAAAAAGTAAAAGTAAAATCTAACCAGTTGGTGGTGGCGGAATTGGTGGCGAGCTGACGAGTGTCGCCACGAATCAAAGAAATTGGTAATCCGGTAGATTCAATTAGATAAAGACCGTTATCTTTGGTAGCTGAAGCTGAGGCAACAGCGTAGACAATTTTAGTATTGTCGATATTGGCCGCAGGATTGATAGCACCAGTAAGGGTGATTGGTTTTAAATCAGGAACGGCACTAAAAAGTTGAATATCGGCTTGATAGACAGTTTCAGATTTGACGGTAACGGTTTTTTGCCAAGAATTAAAACCATCTTTGGAAATTTTTAATGAGTAAACTCCAGGAGATAGGTTAAAAGTATCATCGGTAGCAGTAATTAATTTGTCATCAATATAAACAGAGGCTCCTTTTGGATAGGAAACAGCTGAAATAATACCGGTAGGGTTAAGAGTGAAACCATTTTTTAAAGAAAAACGGTAGCCTCTGGCAAAAATAGAAATTAAATAAGTAGACCCAACAATAAAAACGCTGACAAAAAAGAAGAGTGTCAGACTGTGTCGATTAGAGGTATTTTCCATAACTTTATTATAACTTAAGCAAGGAGCTTAGTGTATCATAATTATATGAAGTTACTGAAAAAGTTAGGAATAGATTTGGGGACGGCTAATAGTATAGTATGGGAAGCGGGTAAAGGAATAGTTTTGAATGAACCGACGATTGTAGCAATAGGTGTTGAGGATAGAAAAGTTTTGGCGGTAGGGAATGAGGCCAAGAAAATGTTGGGTAAAACTCCAGAATATATCGAAGTGGTTCAACCTTTGGAAGACGGGGTGATTGCGGATTATGAAGTAACTGAAGCAATGCTCAGATATTTTATGCGTCAGGTAATGGGGCGAAATTGGTTTGTTGGTCCAGAGGTTATGGTGTGTGTACCAGCTGGGGTGACTCAGGTAGAACAAAGAGCGGTGTTAGATGCAACTTTGTCGGCTGGAGCGAGAAAGGCCTATTTGATAGATGAACCGTTGGCGGCAGCTATTGGAGCAAAAATCCCAGTGTCGGAACCTTTTGGAAATATGATTGTAGATATTGGTGGCGGAGCGGCAGAAGCGGCAGTAATTGCTTTGGGTGGAGTAGTGACTCATAAAAGTGTAAAAGTGGGTGGGGCAAGATTAGATAAAGCAATAATGGATTTTTTGAGAAAGAAATTTAATTTAATAATTGGGGAGCAAACAGCTGAAGCAATAAAAATAAAATTGGGGGTGGCGATAAAACCAAAAAAAATAGAGACGATGGAGATTAATGGTCGGGATTCGATTTATGGATTACCAAAAAATATGACGGTGGATAATGACATGGTTTATGAAGCATTAAAACCGATGTTGGATATGATCATTACCGTGATTAGAGATACAATGGAAATTACACCGCCGGAGCTGGTGGCCGACATTATAGATAGAGGGATTGTTTTGAGTGGGGGAACGGTTCAGTTGAAAAATTTTAACGCTTTGGTAACTCGAGAAATTGGGGTATCAGCTCATGTGGCATTGGAGCCACAATTCTGTGTGATTAGAGGGACTGGGGTGGCAGTAGAGAATTTGGAAGTTTATCGTCGGGCGATTAGGTGATATAGTGAAAATTTATAACCTATAAATTTTAAATTTCTAATTTCTAATGTTTAATTTCTAAATAAAATAGAGACTTATAATTAGTAAATTTATTTTTTGGAATAAAAATTTCTATAAACATATATTTTCCCTGATTTATCTATATTTTTCAGAGTAATAAAATTGTTCTAAAATAAATATTTGGCGGTAAGTTAATTTTTATGAAATAGACTTATAACTTGACAGGGTATTGGTTGATGATATAGTTAATGTATAAAACTTATTTTTTTAAATTATAAGATAATTTTTGGGTAAAATTTTGCCGATTTTTGGGTTAGTAAAAATGGTAAAATGGAATAATGCAAAAGCGGGTAGTAAAAAAGTACCAAAAAGTAGTTAATTTGAAGTCTAAAAAGGAGAAACTTGATGATAGTTTTTTCCTAAGTTTCTGGAAAATATTTGATATTTCACTTTTTAGCAGTAGTAAGGTTAGTTTGCTAAAAATTATAGGTGAAAATTTAGACTTAGGCACAAAGAAGTATTGGATAGCAACGGTTAACCCAGAATTTGTGATGGCAGCGGAAAAGGATAGATATTTTAAACAGGTATTACAAAAAACGAGCTTAAATGTGATAGATGGAATTGGGTTAATCTGGGCTAGGGAATTAGAGAGGAGATTCAAGATTCAAGATTCAAGATTTTTGAATAAAACAAAAAAATTTTTATTGAGTTTTGAAGTAGGAATGGAAGTATTGACGGGGAAATATAAAGATCAAGTGGCGTCGGGGGCGGAT
>CAZCWF010000066.1:0-3531 GCA_964502305.1 uncultured Gammaproteobacteria bacterium
TGAACACAGTATCGTTTCCATTCGTGGCGGTCGTGTCCGAGATTTACCAGGTGTCCGTTATCACGTTATTCGTGGCAAATACGATGCCGGTGCCGTTACTGGTCGTTTACAATCACGCAGTAAATATGGTGCTAAAAAACCTAGTGCCAAAACCGCTTAATCATTTGCTTTATAAACTTTATAACTTTATAACTTTTAACTAATTTATGTCTAGAAAAGGACCCAGCAGAATCAGAAAAGTTGAACCGGATGCTCTTTATAACAGCGTTTTGGTCAGCAAAATCGTTAACGCTACCATGAAAGATGGTAAGCGCAACGCTGCTGAAAAACAAATTTATCTCGCTCTTGAATTAATCAAAAAAGATTTTCCAAATGAACCAGAATTGGAAGTTTTGGAAAGAGCTATGGAAAATATTAAACCAAAGATCGAAGTCCGACCTCGACGTATTGGTGGATCTGTCTATCAAATTCCTACTCCAGTTCGTGGTAATCGACAAAATGCTTTGGCTATCCGTTGGTTGATTAGTGCTTGCCGTGCTCGTAGTAACAAACAATATCACTCTTTTGCTCAAAAAGTCGTTGCTGAATTAAACGATGCTCTCAGTAATAGTGGTGCTGCTGTTGCCAAAAGATTGGAAGTCGAACGTATGGCTGAAGCTAACAAAGCTTTCGCTCACTTGCGTTGGTAATCAAAGATAATCAAAACAATTCAAACGCCCCTCACTGGGGCGTTTTTGTTATACTTAATCTATATGTCTCTATTCTCCAAACCAAAAGTCGTCATCTGGCCCAAGGATAAATCTGTTGAAATCTATTTCAATCGCAAAGATAATAACTTTTTTAGTCTCGATCTTAATTTATGGTCTGAAAAACAACCCAAAGATATTGAAACTTTAGTTTTTTTCTTGCGCCAAAATAAAATTAATTCAGCCTCAGTCTTGGTTCCTGATGATATTGCTATTACCAAATCTTTTGTTTATGATTCAAAAATTGAGTCAATTGATGCCAAAGAAGTTATTGGTTTAGCTTCAGGTTTTGTTAATTTTGAAATTAACCCCGATTCTATCGAATACTCTCTCATTCAAACTGAAGATAAAACCATAATTAACGCCATTATCTACGATAAGTCAAAATTCGATACTCTCAAAAACAATTTAACTCAAGCTGGTCTTCAAATTGACGCCTATCAACCAGTTTCTGCCGCTATTTCTAATATTATTTCCACTATTTGTCTTAGTGAATTTTTCCTAATCTATCCATTAAGTGAACACGAATACACTCTTCTTCTATCCAAAAACAATCAAGTTTATCTAACTGCTAACTTCAAAGGTCCTGGTCTTGATATTCAAAAAACTATTAATTACGCTCAACTATATTTTAATAATCCAGTCAAAAAGATTTACTATCCCGACAATCGTCAAATTGAGATAGTCGCTACTACTGAATTAGAAAAAACACCCTATAACGAATCTCAGATTGTCCAAAGCTTCCGTTTACCAGGTAATTTACCTATACCTGTAGTCAGCCCTATAAATGGTATAATAAAACCATCTCCAGATATTAATTCATTAAAAAAGCAAATGACACCTAAAAAAAATATCGTTCCTATCATCGCTGTAGCTGTTTTCTCTTTTGCTATCGTTTCCTTTTTGGTCTATTACTTCATGACCAATAAAAATTCAGGAGAAATTACCCAACCTACAGACAATATTACTCCAAGTATTTCTCAAGAAGTTACTCCAACTGAAACACCGACACCAACTATCGCTGAAATTGACAAAGATATCAAAATCCAAGTTCTTAATGCTACCGATATTAATGGTCAAGCTGCTACCCTCAAAGCTAAACTAGTCTCCCTTGGTTTCACCGATGTTTCTACTGGTAATGCTACTAAAAATGCTACTGAAAATTCAGTCCAGGTTAAATCAGATACTGTTTCTGCATATTTTGGTTCAGCTCTTTCTGATTATTTTCCAGCTGAATATACTGAGGATTTAAAAACTACTTCAACTTATGACGCTGTTTTTACTATCGGAACTGATCTAAGTGAAACTTCAGCAACTAGTACTTCAACAAAAACTACAGTTACTCCAACCCAAGCAGAAGAGGAAACTGAAGAATAACCAATTTTAATTAAAATTTAATCCCTCACTTCGGTGGGGGATTTTTGTTTATAAAAATTGCCAAATTTAAACCCGCCACTGACATAATAATTTTTTTATTTTTTAAAAAAACTATTACCGTGTACGGGTTTATTATGTATAGAATAAATTATTTCAGTAACTCGAAGAAGGATTTTAATCCTGTAAATAAATCTTCGGTTATCAGTACATAAGTAATTGTGACTCCAAGAGCTACTAGAAGTATTTTCCCGAGCCTCCAGAAATTATCTTGGACATGTAATTGTCTTCCGGCAAGTTTGTCAAAATTGCTTTGACCTTCCTTGTCATACCGACTCTTCCATCCGTCCATTTAATCTCCTCCTCTCTGTCAAAGTACTTACTGTAGCATTTTTGATTTATCGCTTGCGATTCTAGTGAACGCTAAATGAAGCCTTTTTCATTTGTAGTTCATCGTAAGCGATAAACCAACGTATTCTACCACATTTTTCTAAAAAATAAACTTTTCCCAAAAAAAATACCCGACAACTTATATTTGCAGTTTCCTGCAAACAAAAATTGTCGGATAAATACCTATTGCTTTTGTGTTGTAGTTCTCAGATCTTCTCCTGCCTTACATATACAATGTTTGCGAAAACTATTCAACGGGACACCAGTTCCTCTGCACATCGGACAAAACGCATCACCATTAATGACCATTGCCAATTTTTTTCTTCCATTTTGACATTGAGTGCATATGAAGACATGACCAAAATCATCTCTTTTGATACAGGTCAAGCAACTATGCTCAAGATACATCTTCTTTCCTCCTACTTTCCGCAGTCACCAATCATCGGGTTGTCAGTCGGGTCAGTTTCAGAATTGTAGTCGTCCAAAGCATATCCCTTACCGCACATAGCATCCCAGTCCGCAGACATAAAAACACCTCCTTTCAAAGTACTTTGAAATCGCTATTGGTTTCAAACTGAAGAATTCTAACACAAACTTATTCAAATTGAATCCAAACACTCTTTGTTTTATAATGAACCTACTATGAAATTACTCATCACTGGCGGTTCAGGTTTTATCGGTTCAAATTTTATTAAGCATTGGTTTGCAAGTCATCCCGATGATTCCATCATCAATCTCGACAAGATGACTTATGCAGCCAACCCTCGTAATTTAACTGAATTTGAAGGTAAACCAAACTATCAATTCGTTAAAGGTGATATTTTAGATGAAAAAATTGTCGATGAATTAGTTTCTCAAGTTGATGCTATTGTCCATTTTGCCGCTGAATCTCACGTTGATCGTTCTATTGATGACCCTTCACTTTTTGTTCGTACTAATGTTCTCGGCACATATAATCTATTAATGGCAGCAAAAAAGCATAATACCCGCTTCCATCATATTTCTACTGATGAAGTCTTTG
>CAZCWF010000067.1:0-3432 GCA_964502305.1 uncultured Gammaproteobacteria bacterium
AATTTCAACACCCTGGCTTAAAATTTACCAAATGTCTACCAACCTGCCTGCCAGCAGGCAGGTTTCAACACCACGGCAAAGTACACTATTTTATCATTCCTGATCCTACATGTTAGAATAAAACACCTATGGACAATGTTAATTTCTCCAAAAATATTAAACCTATTTTAGATTCCATTGATTACTCAAAACTCGGCCAAAAAGTTGCTATCAAAGTTCACTTCGGCGAAAAAGGTTGCGATACTTATCTTGATCCAGAAATTGTCAGACAAGTTTATAAAAAGATCGAAAGTTTAGATAAAAAACCTACTTTAGTTGAATGTAATGTTTTATATAAAGGTTCCCGAACTAATACCACCGATCATCTAAAAACTGCCAAAGAACATGGTTTTACTGATATGGATATTGAAATTCTTGATGGAAAGAAAGGTGAAAAATTTGTTGAAATCAATGGCTGCAAGTTAGGCGCTGGTATCAAAAACTACGATTCACTAATTGTTCTTAGCCATTTCAAAGGCCATTCCTCAGCTGGATTCGGCGCCGCTATCAAAAATATTGGCATGGGCTTCGGCAGCCGTGCTGGTAAACTTCATATGCACTCACAAGTCTCTCCATCTATTGATTCAGAACAATGTATTGGCTGTGGCTTATGTGTCAAAAATTGTGATTTTGACGCCATTACTATCACTGATGGCAAAGCCAAAATCGACCCTGACAAATGCCAAGGCTGTGCCATGTGTATTTCTGTTTGTCCTCATCATGCCGCCAAAGTTCCTTGGGGTGGGGGAACCAACGACTATTTGCAAGAAATGATTGCCAAATATGCCGCTGCTGTTTTAAGTTTATTCCCCAATCCCATCTTTATTAATGTTCTCAAAAATATTACTCCTGTGTGCGATTGTTTTGGCGGTAAGCAAATACCCATGATGGACGACATTGGTATTCTTTCCTCCACCAATATCTCTGCCATTGACCAAGCCAGTCTTGACCTAGCCGACAAATTTTCCCATCATAAATTTGACAAAATTAATGAAGTTAATAAAGCCAACCAAATAAAATTTGCTCAAGAATTAAATTTAGGTAGTAACGACTATAAATTGATTAATCTCGATGAAGTCTAATATTTCTAAAAAAGATATTGACTCTGGCAAAAAAATTATTAGTCATCTGCTGCCCAAAAACCCTCGCCTTTTGCCTTTCTATCTTCAAGAGATTATTCCTCAATATAAAAAATTTTTACCCGACATTAAAAAATATGGATTCTGGTGCTGTCCTAAGTTACTAAACAAAAACCCTACTAAATACGACAAAGTAGTTTTCCTTGCCAACGGCTTAGCTGCTGCCGGCAAAGACAGTCTTTATTCCGAAATGGTCAATCTAGTTCCTGACATGTTTTTTAAAACCATTACAGCCACTTCGCGCCCACCTCGCCCAGGTGAAGTTAATGAAACCGACTACTTCTTTTACCAAACTCAAGAATTTCTTGATTCATTAAAAAATGATGAGTTTTTAGAATTTATCAAACGTGGCGAAACTTATTATGGTCTTCCCAAAAAAAGTTTAGATTTTGCTTTTAATCAACCAAAACCCATAATCTATTGTCAAATCGAAATGAGCGGTTGGTCAAAACTAGAAAAATATCTTAAATCAAAAAATCTTAACATCTTAATTATCAAACAATTTATCATGCCCGATATGTCAATTTCAGAATATATTAACTGGCTCACCAACCAAAGACTAGGGGAGGATTTAGAATCGAGGATTAACAAATCCGGTTGGGAAATCCAAAAAGCTGCCATCAAAGCCGATATAATTCTAACCAATCGTATCCGAGAAAATATTCCCACTTTATCTTACTTAGCTAAAACCATTATTAACCAATTGATTCAAATCGGTAATTTAACCGAAATCAACCAATTTAAAACCCCAACCGACAATCTCATTCCTCAAAACGATATTAACCAAATAATCTCTATCCACGATTCTCTGATCTAACCCACAATAATGCTACACTAATTTGTGATCAATCATCTAATTATCTTTTTAATCTCTTTTTTAGGTGTCTGGGTAGGATCGGGGATAACTGTCAAATCAGTTGAAAAAATATCCAAAAAGTTAAAAACATCTTCATTTCTTGTCTCATTTATATTACTGGGGCTTTTTACTTCTATTGGAGAAATTTCTGTTGGTGTCAATTCTCTTATCAAAGACACTCCTGAAATATTTGTCGGAAACTTGGTTGGTGCTTCTATTGTCATTTTTATGTTGATTATTCCCTTATTAGCCATAGTCAGTAAATCAATTCATATCACCCCTGAATTCCGTGGTTTTAACTTACCAGCATCACTGGTCGTTGTTGCCCTACCTGCCTTAACCGTCATGGATGGTAAAATTACCAAAATCGACAGTTATCTAATCATAGGTTTATTTATTTTTCTTCTCATAAGTATCCAAAGTAAAAAAAGCCTCCTAAAACAAGCTCAAAAAATTGCCAATTCAAAATCAAAAATATCGCGGGACTTTTTAAAAATGCTTTTTGGCATTCTGGTTATTTTTACTTCCAGTTATTTTATAGTCGAACAAACAGTTTATTTTGCCAATATTCTAAAGGTATCTCCATTTATTATTAGTCTATTAATCACCAGCCTTGGTACTAATATCCCAGAACTCTCCCTTATCATTCGCTCCGTCATTATCAAAAATAACCAAGTCGCTTTTGGTAACTATGTTGGTTCAGCCTCATTTAATTCACTGATTATGGGAATCCTAAGTCTAATTTATGGAAAAGATTTAATCCTCGGTAATAATTATTTTATTAGTTTAATTTTTCTTATCATTAATTTAATCCTTTTTTACCGCTTCGCCAAAACTAAAAATACTATCTCCGTCAAGGAAGGACTAATTCTTCTCGCTCTCTACCTAATTTTTGTTATTATTGAATTCAACACCCACATTATCTAATCCGACACCATATCCAAAAATCCCCTCACTATCGATAATACCACACTAAAAAATAAAGCTGAAAACCATCCTGATACAAAAAATCCTGGCACCATCGAAGAAACCAACATCACCACTCCCGCGTTAATAATAAAAGTAAACAAACCCAAAGTTAAAATATTTATCGGCAAAGTTAAAAAAGAAACAATTGGCTTAATAATAAAATTAACGATTGCCAAAATCACTGCCGCTACTAACGCCGTAAAAAAACTATCCACGGTTACCCCCGGAATTACATAAGCACTAATCATCACCGTCAATCCCATTAAAATCAATTTAATCAAAGCCTTCATAAAAAAATTGTAGCTTTTTTAAAAACTAAATCAACTCTTTATCCAGCACAAATTCATTCCAACGAAAGAATCTCTTAATATTCTGAGCGGGTAAGGGGAATCGAACCCCTGCCGAGAGATTGGAAATCTTTCGTTCTAC
>CAZCWF010000068.1:0-1937 GCA_964502305.1 uncultured Gammaproteobacteria bacterium
GAAATTTTGAGCTTAAGTCGGAATAGATTGTTTTACTCCGACTTGTGCGAGTAAGTCATGCAACGATCTGTCTCCTTGCTTCTAGTTTATTTTTTCTATTCGATGCCCATGATTGTTGCCGCTTTAGTTCGATTATCTCGTCTTCAAGAAAACACATTTCTTCTGTATCCTCTGAGTATAGATATGTGATTCTAATGATATAGTCAAGATGAATTATCATATTTTCAATATTGTCGCTATCGTAAATTGGGAAAGGTGATAAGTCGTTAAAATGGTTAATCTTTTTTTGGAGTTTTTCTTTGGTTGATGCGAGCCTCCAGTTAAAGTATAGGAGCCAAAGGTATTGATACATCTGACGAAACATTACTACCCCTCCTTCACAATCGATTACTCCTGAACGTTTTAAGGTGCCAATAATCTATTTTAAACTGCGCTTTAGCAGCAAATTTTTTATTTATCGGAATTGTAACACTTTTGAAAAAAATATACCTATAATGTGTTTTTATATTTGAGGTTGATTGAGGTAAAAATATACGTTTTAAATTTGTTGGGAATATTGGGGTAAGGGCAGATTTGTTTTTTGATGAGAATCAAATCTGCCCTTTATCAGGATATTATTCTACTCTGGTTTATATTTTCGGAGGGTGGACAAGTTCTTTTCCGAGAGATTTGAGTCTGTTAATTTCGGAGATATCATCTTCATTGAAGATAAGTCGAAATCTATCTCGGCGATAGAGTTGATTAACAAACTCAGCAATTAAATTGGCAATTGCTGTTTTGTCTCTATGATCAATACTTTTTTCGATATTATTGATCATTCCAACAAGATCGGACATTCCGATATACTCTTGACGTTTTAGAATGTTTAGAGTTTGTGAGATTTTGGTGAAACAAGCGTCGACCCTTTTCCTTCTTTTAATCAGGAGAAGCTCTATACATATAACGACAATCAACCCGATGATAATTCCAATGAGAATGACCCATTCCGGTATATTAGCCATGTTGTATTTCCTCTTTTCTTGTGTTTCGTGTGTGGAAAGTGACAGTTGCGACGTGGTGGGTAGTATTTATACTCCTTTCTTTTCTTTATCCAGAGCAAAACCGGTAAGGTACTTTCCTACGCCTTTGCAGGAAATGGTGTAGGGATTTTAGCAGTTTAAAAATAAATGTCAAAAATTATTGAATATCGAGTGCATATTGTTTGCCGGAAAGAATATCGTATTGAATTAGTTCATAATCTGAGAGTTGTTGTTGAGAAAATTTTGGAGTAAAACTGTTGCTTAAAATTTCATCTGTTTTTCCAAGGTTACTGAGAAATTTAAATTGATATTGTGGTTGGATATTGGCTAGTTTTAAGATTTCTAATGAGAGGAAATTTGGACTAACAATATTTGATGATATTTTTGTATCGGTTGGGAAATTGGTCCAGACTGAAATTGGGGTGAGATGGAGGTTTTGAATGTCAGTTTGGCTCCATTCTGATTGAGATTGAGGAATAAAACCGACTTCTTTGTAAATACCAAAATCATTATTAAGTAGTGGGAGGTGATCCCCATATAAGATGATTACTGTTGGTTTATCTGATTGCTTTAATGCTTGTTTTAATTCTAAATAAGCTTGATCGCTATAGTAGGTTCCATTAATGTAAGTTTCTAATGAATTATGTTCATCTTGAGTAAGAGAATTGGTTATTTTAATTGGATTTTCGGCAAATCGGTGAGCTTCAAATGGAAAATGATTTTGCATGGAAATAGCAAAAATTAATTGGGATTGGTCAGTAGAATTAAATTGTTTCAAGATTTTTTGAGTAAATGATTTATCAGAAACATAAGGACCGGTTTTTTCGTAGTCGTCCATATCTTCAATGGTAGTAAATTGATCGACACCAAAGTGTTTGTAGACAGATGATCGATTAAACATGGATTTTAAGTATGGGT
>CAZCWF010000068.1:1959-3407 GCA_964502305.1 uncultured Gammaproteobacteria bacterium
ACTACCGAGGTAGTGTAATTGTTTTCTTTAAAGAGAGTGAAAATTGTAGGTATATCTTGATGGATAGATTGGCTATAAGGGACTTTTCCGTTGAGAAAATAATTACTTAGACCGGTGATGATTTCAAATTCAATATTAGCAGTTCCCCCGCCAAATTGAGGTGAAATTAAATTTGATTGTTGATCTTGGCGAATATTAGGGATTGGGTCTTGGGATAGTTTGACTGGTAATTTAGTTGAGTCAAATAAAGCTTCAGATAAAATAACAATGACGTTTGGTTGAAACCCACTCACTTCGTTTAACTCAGTGACCTCCCTTGAAGAAGGGAGGCTATTTAAGTTTGAATAGATTTGATTAATTTTTTTTTGGCTGTAATTTTGGGGTGCAGGAGTTTTGAAATTTTGGAGATCGTTATAGAAACAGAAAGCGATACCATGATCACGACAATAGTCGAGTGGGTTAGCTGGACTGGGTTTAATTTTAAGCCAATTAGTAAATTGGTTTAAATATTGAGGAAAATTAAAAGGGATTATAAAAAATAAAATTGATATTAAACCTAGTTTTAGACGGAGCGATAGTTTAGGGTTTTTTTGTTTAAAAAGTTTTTTGATTAGAACAATAAATAGGATGAGACTGATCAGAGAAAATAAAATTTTAATTAAGATTTGGTTGGAAGACAGGAAGGAAATGGCAAATTCTTTGAAACTACCGATTAGATAAATATCGCCCAAGCTCAGTGGCTGGTTCCATGATTTGATTTTGTAGTAGCTGATAAAATTAATTACAAAAAAGAAAACAGTAAAGCCAATGATGGAATTTGATAATTTTTTGAAAATTGAAATAAAGAAATTAAGAATAAAAAACCAAGTAATAAAATTTAGAATAATGTAGGTCAGGCCAGAGGTTAATTCTAGTTTAAATCCCCCACCAAAAGATATGGTTTTGCTGATAAAAGTGGATAAAACCGGAATGATTAAATAAATTTGTTTTTTGAATTTTGGGAAATCGTAGAGATAAAAGATAAAACCGCTTAAAAATGTGAGCCAAAGAAAATTGTTGATGTTGATATGGAAATAACCATAAACAAAATTCGGGTAAGTATATTGTTCAAGACCAAAAAGGGTTAGTGGAATTAAAATTAATATAGGGAAACAAAATTTATTTATTTTGATAAAAAGAGGAGAAGGAGTGATTTTTTTTACTAAAAATAGGGCCAAGGTAAAAAATAGATAGACTAATAAGACTGTTTGAGCGCTAATAAAAAAATGATTTTTGACAAAACCTTGGTAAAAAATACTGTTCAAAAGGCAAAGAAATCCAGTGAATAAAGTAAAAAGGTTAAAAAAAATAGATATCATTTTGGTGTAGGTTATTTTAATATGATTTTGTACAATTGAGTGTAATCAGTTTATTTAAAGAAAATAATGAAGATAGCTATAGTTGTTCCG
>CAZCWF010000069.1:0-3290 GCA_964502305.1 uncultured Gammaproteobacteria bacterium
ATTTGTTCCAAATTTAATTCTCGAGCCAACACAATTCTATCCACCCATTTTGACAAAATTTTTACCGTTTCCAAATTTGATACCGACATTTGAGTTGAAGCGCAAACTTCAATCCCTTGAATTTTTGCTTCTTTAATCACCGCCAAATCTGCCGCAATTATCCCATTAATTTTTGCCTCTTTAATTTTTTCCAGTGTCTTTTTTATAACTTCAATTTCTTCATCATAAACCACTGTATTTAAAGTTACCCAAGTCTGTATATTTTTTTCTCTACAAATTTTACTTATTTTTTTTAGATCCGTTATCTCAAAATTATTCGCTCCTGCCGCTCTCATATTAAGTTCCCCAATTCCAAAATAAACTTCATCTGCTCTGGCATTTACTGCCGCCATTAGACTTTCAAAATTACCCGCAGGTGCCAAAATATTTACTTTATTCATGTGCAAATTATATCAAACTTAACTGTTCTCTAATAATTTCTTTTGGTCTGAATTTTTCATAATCACTATTCAGTCCATATTTTTTCATTAGAGCAAATACTTTTCTATAAGTTTCTTGTCTTTTCTCCTTTTCCCAATAAGCTCCTTTGTATTCTCTAAAATATTTATCCGCCAATTCTGGAAAATTTTCTTGAATAAATTTCAAAAAGTTTTTTCTGGTTTCTGATCTTAAATTTAATAATCCAGCAATTACATAATCAACCTTTATATTTCCAGCCTCTCTCAAAATATTTTCCAAATTTTCTAAAGTATCCGTCAAATAGGGAACTATTGGCATCAAATGCAATCCCAAATTTACCCCTTTATTTTTTAACTGTCTAAAAATTTCCATTCTTTTTTGTGAACTAATCGCTCCGGGTTCTAGTTTTTGTTGTAGTTCTTCATCCCATGTCGTTATGGTTACTGCCACATTTACTGTTGTTACTTTAGCTAATTTTTCCAACAAATCCATATCTCTTAAAATCAAATCTGATTTAGTTGAAATTGTTATTGGATTTTTGTATTTAATCATCAATTCTAAAATTTTTGGCATCAATTTATATTGCCTTTCAATTGCTTGGTAGCTATCGGTCACTCCACCTAAATTAATCCATTCTTGTCTCCAATTTTTTGAAGATAATTCTTTTTCTAATACTTCTACAATATTTTTTTTGACATAAATTTTTCCAAAAAAATCATTATTTTCCAAATATCGATGAGAATATAACGCATAACAATATTGACACCTATGGCTACAGCCTCTATATATATTTAAATCGTATTTATAGGGTAAAAAATTACTATGCAATTTATTTAAAGCTTTCTTAACTGTAATTTCCTCAATCACCATACCCGAATTATACCCGAAACTCGATTACTCCTCATCAAGCAGCTGGGTTCAAAATGGAAACCGAACACCTGAAGTAAAATCAGGTCATGCAAATACAACCAAATGAACGGGATAAAATTGCTTTTTATCTGGCTAATAAATTAAGCATTAGAATGATTGCTAAAAAACTTCATCGTAATCCTTCATCAATTAGCGATGAGATTAAGAGAAATAGTTATCATGGCATCTATAGTCCTATTAAAGCTCAAAGTAGAGCTGATTTTAGAAAAAGAATGGCTAGGAAAAGACATTTTCTTAAAGATAAAGAAACTGCTAATTATGTTATTAAAAAATTAAGACTTGGTTGGAGCCCAGAACAAATTGATGGTAGATTAAAATTGGAAAAAGGTTATCGAATTATCTCTTATGAATGCATCTATCAATACATCTATACTAATAGTAATAAAAGTAAACAGTTATGGAAGTTTCTACCCTTAAAAAGAAAGAAAAGACAGAAAAAGCTTGGGAGAAAAGTAACCAAGTGTAAGATATTAAACAGAGTTTCTATTCATGATAGGGATAAATCAATTGATTTACGAAAAACATTTGGCCACTATGAAGGGGATAGTATCCTTGGTAGACAAACAAAAGGTAAAGTAATCCATACTGAAGTAGAAAGACAAACCAGATATCTCTTTGCTCAAGTCATTAAGGCTAAAACAGCCCAAGATACTCTTAATGCTCAAATTAACATTTTAAAGATTATCCAGCTCTTTCAGTAACCACTGACAATGGTTCAGAATTTGCCAAACATGAAAGATTAAATAAATTTGGAATTAAAACTTACTTTGCTGATCCTTACTCATCTGGTCAACGAGGTACTAATGAAAATACTAATGGATTAATTAGAAGATATCTACCCAAGAAAACCAACTTTGAAAACTTATCCCAAACCAGATTAGACGCCATTGTCTGGAGAATCAATAACCGACCTAAAAAAGTGTTAAAATTTCATACTCCTCAAGAAGCTTTTTCTAAACAATTATTTATTAACAGTGTTCGGAAAGAACATTGAATGCAGTGCAGTTTTTTATTTTTCTAAGATCTAGAATCTAAAATCTAGATCTTGCTTGGCAAAATCAAGCTTTCCCCCGTCATCTCCAATGGTTTTTCAATTCCCATTAATTCCAAAATTGTCGGGGCTACATCCTTTAGTCCACCATCGTGAAGTTTTATACTCTCTAAGTCTTCTTTTTTACCTACTAACGAATATTTTACCGGGTCAAAACCGTGTGACACATCAACTTCACCATTATCATAAAGTTTATGTTCTGCGTTACCATGGTCCGCCCCAATAATCACATAATAATCATTTTCAACAGCCTTATCAGTAACTTTACCCACTAATTCATCAACCACTTCACATGCTTTGATTATTGCTGGGAATTTTCCGCTATGTCCCACCAAATCTGCATTAGCAAAATTGACTAAAATAAAATCATATTTTCCTAAATTTTCTATTACTTTTTCGGCTACATCTGGTGCTGACATTTCCGGTTGTAAATCATAAGAGGGGACTTTTGGGCTAGGCACCATCACTCGCTCTTCTCCTTTAACCGCTTCTTCCACTTGAGAATTAAAAAAGAAAGTCACATGGGCATATTTTTCAGTTTCTGCCACTCTCAACTGACTTTTATTATTATTAGCCAAAACTTGAGTTAAATTATTTTTTACTAATTGTGGTGGATAAGCTACTGGTAATTTCCATTCATCATCATACCGTGACATACACACCCAAAATGGTTTTACCTCTGATTGGAATTCAACTGGGCACATTGATTGGCCGGTAAACATCGCCGTAATTTGTCGTGATCTGTCAGTTCTAAAATTAAACCAAATCACTGAATCTTCATTTTTTATTAACCCCACTGGTTGACCATTTTCTTTGATGACAATTGGTTTTACATAATAATCAGTTTCAT
>CAZCWF010000070.1:0-615 GCA_964502305.1 uncultured Gammaproteobacteria bacterium
CTTCTGGAGTGGTAATGATAGGAAGACGACAGGCCATGGCTTCTAAAAACTTGTTACGACTGCCGCCACCGCTGCCCATAGGAGCAACTAAAGCCCAACAATATTGATAGTAATACATAGGATCGTGGGGTTGACCGTCAAAATCGGCTTCTTCGACGATAACATCATTAGAACGATAGTGGCCGTAATAAT
Organism: uncultured Gammaproteobacteria bacterium; assembly: GCA_964502305.1. Lineage (GTDB taxonomy): Bacteria > Patescibacteriota > Microgenomatia > UBA12405 > UBA12405 > WARW01. The sequence goes on from CAZCWF010000070.1 coordinate 193, forward strand.
CAGGAGCTAATCGACCGATGATGTAAAGTTTGCAATCAGGGATGGCTTTTTTAATTTCTGGCCATGAATCTTTCATGATCATTTCGACTGATTCACGATTTTGCATCCATTTCATGTTGGAGACACCAAAGAGAACGGAAGGATGTTTACTTTTGGGAGTTTTTGGTTTGGATTCAAAATATTTATTGTCGACACCATTGTCAAAAATTTTGATGTCATTTCTACCGGTTATTTTGGAAATAAGTTTTTGATCTTCTTCTCCAAAAGCAATGACGGTATGAGTATTTTTCCAATAATAAGTTTCCCAATGCTTAAGTTTCTGAACATCAAACCAAAGGAATGGATAGATAAGTTTTTTCCAACCCTTTACGGTTTGAATATAGTGTTGATAGACAGCAAACTCAATGGTTTGATCAACTAAAA
>CAZCWF010000070.1:625-3174 GCA_964502305.1 uncultured Gammaproteobacteria bacterium
AGGTAGAAGCACTCACAATGGATTAGATCGTATTTGGAACTATTTAATTCATCACTTATAGTTTGTTTGAGATCTTTGCTGATATAGTTGGCGACTAAAAATGGGTAGGTGCTAAATCCGGTGTAAAGAATTTTTTTAAGATCCCAAGTTTTACCACGTTTAACAACGATGACTTTCTTGCAAAAGGCTTTGATTTCGTCTAAACCTTCTTGGTCACGACTGAAACAAATGAGAGTAATGTCGTTTTCGGCAGCTAAATATTTGATGGAGTAATAGGAACTGTTTTGACCACCTGATTGAGCCCGACGAGGTAAATAAGGAGTAATCATTAAAATATGGCGTTTTTTATTTTTCATGGCTTGGTTTAATCTCTAATGATTGATAATAAAGTCCCATCATAATCCAAAAAAGATAAGCAGTTTTGGAGGCTTCGAAAACATCGATAAAAATAGCGTTGTCCAACATGGCTAATAAACTACCAAAGAAAATAATGGGTATAGGTTGGATTGGGGTAGTTTTTTTACGGAAGAGTAAAGGAAAAGTTTTGATGGTAAAAAAGATAAAAATAGAGCCAAAAGTAATCAAACCTAATAAACCACTTTCACCCAAACATCGGAGATAATCGTTATCAGTGGCCAGAGTAATAGAACCGAGACCACTGCCAACTAAGGGGTTTTTGTTCCAGGCGGTAATAGCTCGAGGCCATTCGGCGTTGAAGCGAATTTCTCCTGAACGAGCGACACCAATATCGGCATCAACAGCAGGATATTCTTCGGCTTGATGGCGGACAATAGTTGGAGTAGGCTTATTTGTTTGTCCACTAGCGATGATAGTAGGAATTGGTGTTGGTGTAGTAGAAGTAACAATTGGGGTGGGAGTAGGTGTAACCGTGGTTGTTTGACTGGAGAGAAATTGGTTTTTTAAAGCTGGAATAGTGGCAAGAAGACGTTGGTTAAGATCATCGGAATTAAAAATACTAAAAACAACTAAGGCAGAAACAGGAATAATCCAAAGATATTTTTTGAGAAAAATCAAAGTAAGACAAATACCACCTAAAAAGGCAAAAGTAGAAACCCGAGAGGCGGTTAAAGTTAAAATTTGATAGGAAGGTAGCCAGACTAAAAAGCTAAAAATTTTTATAAATTTGTTTTTGGAAATAATGGCAACTGAGAAAATAATAATTAAAGCTACGCTCATAAAAGCAGCCAAATCGTAATGACCAGCAAAAGTAGAACTAATACGAGTCCAAATGTTCATTTGAATTAATTGGCCTTTGGAAAACTCGGAGTTCATGGTAGAAATTACTGGAAACTGGAGATACTTTTGGCCATAACCATAAAAAGAAACTAGAGCAGTGGCAAGTAAAAAGAAAACATAAAGGAATTTAAAATCTTTGAAAGATTTGACAGAGTTAACGGCAATAAAAAACAATGACATATATTCAAATCGGCGGAAAAGATGGAGGATTAATATGTTGGTTGGTTCAGTTTGATAAATTAAAAAGGCATTAATAAAACTAATGATTATGGCGAGAAAATAGACTAAAAATAGTCGAGTTATTTTGATCTTGAAAACTGGGAATTTGTGAGTTAATTGATAGATTAACCAAACTAAAACAGAAACAGCAATAATAATATCGTCGAGTCGGATGGCTACATAAGTACCAGTGACACTAAATAAAGGGAATTTAGGGTAAAGCGGAATAAAGACTAAAAGTATGGCAATAATGGGTCGAAATATGTTGAGCTTTAAATTTTTGAACATACTTTTAAGTAGAGTGGGGATAAATGAATAACGGATCGGATAAAGGCATTAATTTTGAGAAGTGATTTGACAATTTTGGTTTGCCATTTGGGTTTATGTTTGGTGAAAAAAGAAATTATGCCACGATATTCATTTAGAATTGGATCAATTTTACTGGTAGCTGAAGCGCCACCAAGATGAATGATCTGTGGTCCAACTAGATACCAAACTTGATTATTTTTAGTGATTTGTTGGAGCCGATAACTGAGTTCTAATTCTTCACCGTACATAAAATAATTTTCATCAAAACCGTTTACTTTGTCGAGGAGGGGTTTTCTGGTTAAAAAGAAAGCGCCAGTTACCCAATCTTGTTGGTGATCAGAAGTATAAAATTTATCTTTGGTATAAAAGTGAGGGGTGTGGGGATGAATTGGTTTAATAATTTTGTTAACTAAAGGTAGATCGTCGAGACTAAATGACCAAGTAAAAATGTTTGATAATTTAGGAAAAAATCCACCAGAGGCTTGAATAGTTTTATCTTTGTTTAAAAGTTGAGCGGTACAAGTAGAGGCTTCAGGATGAGAACAAAGCCAATCGAGAGCTTGACTGATGGCAGAATGTAAAATTATGGTGTCGGAGTTAAGAAATAAAATATAATTGCCTTGGGCAATTTTTAACCCCTGATTATTGGCTTTACCAAAACCTAAATTAGATTTGTTAGCAATAATTTTTATTGGGTTTTTAAGTTGTTTAATTTTTTGAAGACTGTCGTCTTGAGAATTATTATCGATAACGATAATTTCATA
>CAZCWF010000071.1:0-3129 GCA_964502305.1 uncultured Gammaproteobacteria bacterium
CTTGGTTTTTAGACCAACGATACTTCGCTAATGCATCAGAAGTAAGTGATAAATTTACATTAAAATCACGAACTCCAAACACATAATTATTCCAGGTCTCCCAAATCTTTTTTGTTCCATCCAAATTTGTATTTTTATTCTTTATATTTTCCCAATAAACTTTTACTTCCTCTGGAGTAGGGAACTGAGCGTTAAAACAAATTTTCTCTAATTTATCCTTAGTTTCTTGATCAAACTCATTCGATTGCCACATGTCATAAGTAATTTTACAAATCCACAAAGCATTATCGACTCCATCAGGATATTTTTCATAAAACTTGTTAATATCACTTTTGACTATGTCTAAATCTGCCGGATCTTTTGTCTGTTCATAAAAATTAAATCTAGCCCAAGTGGCGATTAAACCATCTTTATTTCCATCACTATTATCCCAAACAGTATCACAAGTTTTTGTCGTTACATCACAACCTCGTTCCAAAATATACCAACCATTCTCATTCCTTTGAATATCAATCCAATCCAAAGTTTTTCTAGCCACTTGGCTATAATCAGTTCGAGTTATTTGAATTTCGGTGGTGTCAACTGTACTTTTTTTAAAAAACAAATGATTCAAATAACCACGATTTAAGTAAACTAAACCTAACACTCCAATTAACAAAACACACATCAAAGTCACCAACACCGGTAAATTAATCTTTCGCAACATAACTAATCATAACAAAAAGGCTAGGGGATACCAATCTAGTTCCTAATGGTTACTGTCGTTGTAAAATTTCTCGTTACCCCTACACCAGCCACAGAAGTTCCAATTCCAAAATTAAAAGTTACCGAACCTGAATTACAACTAACAAAATTAGAACAACTAGTAATAGAAATTATATTCTCATTTAACTTTCTTTCTATCGAGCCAGAAGTTGAAGCAATTTTATCTCCTGTAACACAACTAATTATAGTTCCCAAACCATCGGTTACATTAGTAAAACCAACCGACAAATGGTTAGTTCCGCAAACCACTTCTCCGTCACTATTAAACAAATTTCTTCTTAATTCTCCTAATATTCGATTCCCACTAGTCGATAATCTAGAAATAGCCTCACTCTGATTTTGTACCTTCATTATCTGCAACAGCGACCCTGTTACCACCAACATTACCACTCCAACTGACGATACTACCACAATTATTTCTATCAAAGTAAAACCAAATTTATTATCTTTAAATTTCATCAAAACTAAGGATTAGTTACTCTGTTATAACCAACATACCCAGAAGGTAATCCAGAACAACCGCTAGGACTCGGAGTTGTCGATGACAACAATTCAACAGTAGAACAAACATAGTAACTTCTGTTATCAGACCCACGAACATAAGAATAATTTGCATTAGTTTTCGGATCTGTTGGCAACCTATCTAAATAACTTCCACCCACCAAATTATTCAAACTTGATGGATAAGTTGTTCCAATCTGTTTTGCTGATTCTAAAGCAATTCTAATCTTTTCTAAATCTGCCATCCTCCTAGCATCCCGTGTTTTTTTATTTAACCCACCAAAACTCACCACTGCCACGGCGGTAAGCACTGCGATAATTGAGATACTTACCAACAATTCAAACAACGTAAACCCTTTATTTTTTTTATTTTTTATTTTCATCTTGTTTTACTATTTACTACTAACTATTTACTAAACGACTAAGCTATTGTTGATTTTTTACACAAAAATAACAATTATCCGGAGCTAACTCACAATTATTAACCGCTGCTATTCCAAAAGTACAATTGCCTCCCTCTGAATTACCATTTTTATAATTTTCAACCTTTGCACAAATACAATACCCAGTAGTTCCAGAAGAATTTTTTATATAAGAAGTGGATTTAGGGTCACTTGGAAAAACCTGTAATATAACTTGACCATTGACAGTCCAATTATCATTTGGATCATATAAATTAGTAGCTGGATACGCTCCACTTAATAGATAATATTGTTCCGCCGCATTCTGTATTGCTTTCAAATCTTCAACTCTCCGTTGATCTCTCCCACTTTTTTGTGCTCTAGAAAAACTCAACGACATCACCACCGATAAAATAGCAATTATTGATATTGAAATCATTAATTCAATTAAAGTAAACCCAATTCTCTTCTTGAATCTTGAATCTTGAATCTTGAATCTCATTTCAGTGCCTCAGTTACATTAATATTAGAACTTGTAATTACATAACAACAACCATGATCAGCAACCACTACATATTCATCGTCAGAACAGTTAACCTCACAGTCAATATCCTGATCATTTTCTAAGTTAGCATACAGTCTAAAAGATTTTCTGTCTGGACCAGTAACATATTTAAACTGCTGATGGTCTGGATCAGTATCAGCTTTATCGTCGTGGGGAACCTTTTTCATATAAATATTTTCTCCAGCCGACAATTCACCGCTATTTCGTATCAAATAATTTATCCCCGGACTAAAAAAATCTTGAGTAGGGAATGATCCCTGATCAGCATAATACAAACTCACTGCGTCTGCCAACGATTTTAAATTCGCTTTCCTTGCTGCATCTCTTGATTTCTTTTGGGACTCCACAAAAGCACTTGCCGTAATTATAGTCAATATCCCTATAATCGAAATCACGACTAATAACTCTACCAAAGTAAACCCTGTTTTATTTTTGAACCTGCCCGTTCGGCAGGCGAGTTTTGAATTTTGAATCTTGAATCTCATAATTTTTAATTAGTACAAACAACATAAATATCATCATCTTCTTCTTCATTACATTTTTCTTGAGATTCAGATATTGCCGTACCAGATGTTGATTCTAATTGTGTTTTTATTAAAAAAGAATCTCCGTCAGTCGATTCATAAGTACAATTAAGGGAAGCTACCCCGGGAAAATATTCTTCCTCTAAATCAGTTAAAACAGAAGAACAATTACCATCACCAATAGGATAAAATTGGTTGTCATTGTAATAAAGTCTTAACGCACTTCTTAAACTATTCAAATCCTGTATTTTTTGTGAATCTCTAGCTCTCTCTCTAGTTCCTACAAAATTTACCATCAACACCGCCGACAACACTCCGATAATCGAAATCACCACCAATAACTCAATCAAACTAAAACCATTCTTCTTTATCA
>CAZCWF010000072.1:0-3075 GCA_964502305.1 uncultured Gammaproteobacteria bacterium
CCAACTTACGATAGTTTTACAGACTATTGCCTAACCGTCCGGCTCCCACTGGTTTTAATAGTACTTGCTATTTTATCAGATATTTTTGATATTTAGGACCTAAAACAAGATTACACTTTGCTTTTAGATCTTTTGTAGGAATTAAATATTTTTGAGATTGATCTGTGATAACAAACAAATAATCACAATTATTATTGTCAAATCTTTTTATTTTGCCAGTACTAGTTCTATTACCACCTTTAATCGACAAATTAACTTCATAATATTTTCTTTTGAAATTACATGATTTTATTTGAATTTTTTTAAGAGAATTTTTGATTTCGACAACTAAATCATAATCTTGACTGTCTGTTAATGGAATGGAAACTGTTTGACCTAATTGAGTAAAGTACCAAATAGCAGACCCAAGACCCATGTCACCTTGTTTTTTAGTATTTTTAAAAGAAATCATTAACAGTATAATAAACTGTTAATTAATAACTGTCAATAAATTGTTAAAATAGTTTTATGAAAATAAAAATCATTTCTTGGAATGTGGCAGGAATTAGAGCTGGAATTAGAAAAGGTTTGTGGCAAAAAATGCGGGAAATTGGAGCGGATATCTATTGTTTTCAAGAAGCAAAAGCCAGACCTGATCAGGTAGAATTAGGTTTAGATTATCCAAACGAGTTTAAAAGTTATTGGAATCCGGCAGAAAAAGCTGGTTATAGTGGGGTGGTGACTTTTTGTAAAGATGAGCCAAAAAAAGTTATTGTGGGTGATAAAGATAACGACTGGGATGGAGAAGGTCGGGTAATTATTACAAAATTTGATGAGTTTACATTATTAAATGTTTATTTTCCTAACGGTAAGCGAGATAAGGGCAGGCTGAAATATAAAATGGATTTTTATGAATATTTTTTGAACTATATTAATAAATTACGAGAGAATGGGGAAAAAGTTATTTTTTGCGGGGATGTGAATACGGCTCATACAGAAATAGATTTAGCCAGGCCAAAGGAAAATTCTAAAACTTCGGGATTTTTGGAAATTGAAAGGGCTTGGATAGATAAATTAATTGAAAATGGCTGGGTGGATACTTTTAGAATGTTCCAGCCAGGGGCTGGTAGTAACTACACTTGGTGGGACCAATATACTCATGCCAAAGAAAGAAATGTGGGTTGGAGAATTGATTATTTTTTTGTAGATAAAGCAATAAAAAATCAAGTAAAATCAGCTTTTATTTTGAGGGGTGTGGAAGGGTCAGACCATTGCCCAGTAGGAATTGAGATAAGTTTGGATTAATATAGGGTTATCTGAAAAATTTTAAGGCAGATGATTTTTGGGTTGATGATGAAAAGGTTAAGCTTCACGAGAAGTGTGGATTGTTTGCGGTTTGGGTGAAAAAACCTAGAGTTTTGTTCCCAGAATTACTTTATGGAGGAATTGGAATTCAAAACCGAGGGCAGAATGGAGTCGGAATGGTGGTTGGTGGAAAAAAATGTGACCAAGTTGAACACCGCCAAGATGGTCTAATCAAGGATATTTTTATTGGACCAATAGCTTTGAAATTCCAAACAGAAAATAAATGGGGTATGGTTCAATGTCGCTATGGAATGAACGGGAACTATTGTGCGGGAAATAATCAACCTTGTTTAGTAGTAGCAGATGATGGATCAAAAATAACAGTGGCTCATAATGGTGAATTTGTAGGTGTAGAAAAGTATAAAACAAATCCAGAAATGTCGGACACTAGGGTTTTTGTTGATTTTTTAGCCAAAGCAAAAGGTAAAAATTGGGATGAAAAAATAATAGATACAGTTGAGAGGATGGAAGGGGCATTTAGTTTAATAATTGGAATAGGAGACACTTTATACTTAGTTAGGGATAAGTTTGGGATTAGACCGTTATTAATTGGTGAGATCGAAGATGGTTGGGTGGCAGCTTCGGAAACACCAGCTTTTGATAATATTCGGGCTAATTTATTAAGAGAAATAAAACCAGGGGAAATAAGTAAAATTGAAGATAATAAGATAACAACTCTAAAAGAAGGTAGTTTTAAAAATAAAAGAGAGTGTATATTTGAGTTTCCATATACTAGATCACCCCATTCTTTATACTGTGATAGGTTAGGTAACTGGAAGTCGATTTATGAATTCAGACATAGATCGGGAATGTTTTTAGCAAAACAGTTTAGTAAACTGAACTTGGAAGTTGACTTTATTTTGGGTATTCCTGAATCTGGGATACCGATAGCGGAAGGATTTCATAATCAAAGTGGAATTCCAATGAATAATGTGGTGATGAAAAAACAAAGCCAATATTATGTAAATTTACCAACTAGAACTTTTATGAATGATAAGAATATGAGTGCTATACCAGAAACTATTTTACAAAAATTATCATTTGTACCAGATAAAAATATTTACAAAGGGAAAAGGATAGCCTGTATAGATGATTCTGTAGTTAGATCATCAACTTCAAAAGTGATTGTGGAAACGTTGATGAACTTAGGGGCGAAATCGGTTGATTGGGTTTCCGGTCTACCAATGGTAGTTAACAGTTGTCATTTAGGCATTAGTATTAGGTCAAAAGAAGAATTAATTGCTTTTCAAAAACACTCTGACCCGACAGAAATAGCAAAAGCAATTGGAGTAAGAAGTATCACGTTTATAACACCAGAAAATATTATCAGAGCAGCGAATAACGGAGCCTTTGTTGAGCCAAAACAAGGTGAAGATGTGTTTATGATTAATGGATTTTGTGGCGGATGTTTAGGTGGAATTTATCCAGTAAGTAAAGACGGAATCCCTTATTTAAAATAAAAATAATTTAGTCCCCTCTTTTTTGAGCCAGAGATTGTGTTTTTTGGAATCAGGGTCATAAACAGCTAATTGATCCCAAAAGGTTTTGGAGTGATTTTTGATTTTTAAATGGGTCAGTTCATGTAATAAAATGTGACGAAATTGGGGGTAAGGAAAGAAGATTATCTGCCAATTAAAATTTAAATTCCCCCGAGAAGAACAGGAGCCATAACGGGAACTTTGGTTACGAACAGTGACATGATTATATTTAAAACCAAATTCTTTTGATAAG
>CAZCWF010000073.1:0-3038 GCA_964502305.1 uncultured Gammaproteobacteria bacterium
GGTTGCCTTCACTTGATGTTTTTCTTTGGTCATTATTTTTGTTTGCCTATCGCCCCTTCGTCTTACGACTACCTGACCTCGGCCTTAATAAACTAAGGTGTATTATACCAACAAAAAATATATTTTGTCACTTAAAGAATATGTTTTTTCAAAGCCCTCCCTTCATCAAGGGAGGATGGTCGTAGACCAGGTGGGTTTTGTGTTAATTTTGTGTTAATATTCTTTCAATTATGTCATTCATAAAACTATCTCGTTCCTGGCGACTTCAACTAGCCCAATCGGGAGATGTTTTAGTGGCATAAATTGAAATTTTTCCAAAAAATCTACATCTCCCGTAACTGGGAGATTTTTCGTTTAAATTAATTATTACTAAAATTATGAAAACAAACAAAAAAATTGGAATTATCGGAGGTCTTGGAGCCAACGCTAGTTCGTTTTTCCTTCAACTTTTAATTAACAAAATCAATAAAAACGGGCTAAAGATGCCAGAAATTATTTTGGATTCAAACCCGATAGATGACTTTATTTCTGATGAATCAAAAATTTCAAAAGCTCAAAAACAATTAATTAAAACAGTTGAACAATTTAATTTATTAAAACCAGATATTGTTGTTATGTGCTGTAACACTGCACACATTATTTATCCTGAAATTAGTAAATCAGCAAATTTTATTTTTCCTTCATTAATTGATTTAGTAAAAATGCAAATTAAAAATAGTCGGTGTCAAAAAATTGGTATTCTTGCTACTCCAAACACAATAAAATATCAGTTGTATCAAGATCAGCACAAAAAGATATTCATCCCCGATTTGGAGCTACAAACAATCTTAGAAGAAAATATTAGGCTAATTATTAATTCGGATTACAAGAAAATAAATTATGATGTTCTATCAAAAGAAATAAATAAATTTATTAAATCTAACAATCTTGACGCTCTTGTTCTAGGTTGTACAGAAATTCCTATATTTTTCTCAAAAATAAAATTAGCTAAGAATATTACTATTTTTAATAGTAGTGAAATATTAGCCAATCGGCTTATTAGTTATCTTCAATGTTAAAATTTAACTATAAATAAACTTATGACTAAAACAAATCAAAAACCTCGTATTCTTACCGGCGATCGACCTACTGGAGCACTTCATTTAGGTCATTATGTTGGTACTCTCAAAAATAGGGTCAAGCTTCAACACGATTATGACTGTTTTTTTATCATTGCTGATCTTCACACCTTGACTACTCAAATATCCAAAGAGAAAACTAGTGATTTACGTAACAAAGCCCGTGGGTTGGTCTTAGATTATCTCTCTGTTGGTATTGATCCAAAAAATTGTGTCATTTACCAACAATCTCGTGTACCTCAGGTTACCTATCTTTCCACAATTTTTACTAATCTGGTCACTGTTCCTCGAGCTCAACGTGTTCCAACCTTAAAAGATGTTATGCGTGATCTTAAAATCGAACAACCATCTTTAGGTTTACTTAATTATCCGGTTATTCAGGCGGCTGACATTCTTATGGTTCGTTCACATTTGGTTCCCGTCGGCAAAGATCAGGAAAGTCATGTCGAAGTTACCCGTGAAGTTGCTCGTGATTTCAATAAACTTTATGGTGATGTTTTCCCCATACCAAAGGCTTTAATTGGTGATGGTGGCACCCTAGTTGGCACCGATGGCCAAGCCAAAATGAGTAAATCTATTGGTAATTGTATTTATCTTTCCGATGATGAGGAAACTGTCAATAAAAAAGTTCGTGGAATGTACACCGATCCAACTCGTCTTAAACCTACTGATCCAGGTCATGTCGAAGGTAATCCAGTTTTTATTTACCACGATGCTTTCAATGACAACAAAGCCGAAGTTGAAGACATCAAAAAGCGTTATTTAGCCGGTCAAGTTGGTGATGTTGAGGTTAAAACCAAATTAGCCATGGCTATTAATAAAACCCTCGACCCGATGCGTCAACGCCGAGCTCAGTACGAAGGTAAATTAGATATTATTGACGGCATTATCGAAGAGGGGAGCAAGATTGCTGCTACCGAAGCCCAAATCACCCTCGACCTCGTTCTATCTGCTATGGGTATGAAATAAAATCACCTGTCGAATTTTATTAGAAATTAAGACATAATAAAAGTATGAAGAAAGTTTTATTGGTAAAGAAAAACACACAATCAAAAGACCAAGGTTTTTCAGTAGATCAATTATTAAATTTTTCTAGGGAAATAAATAAAAGAGCCAAAACTGACGATGAGTATAAAGAAGTTGTTGAAATAGCCGAGGAAAAATGGAAAAACAATTTTGAGTATGATTTTAGATGAAAATACAGTCTTCCTTGATTCTAATGTTGTTGCCGGTGCCATAGCTGTTGGTAAAGATGGTGTTTCATCTCAAAAAACAGAAGAAAACCTTAAAGAGTGGGGAAAAGCAATAAAAGAATTAACTAGTAGATTAAGTCCAGATTCATATAAAAAATTAGTTGTGCCAACTCCAATCTGTTATGAATTAATGGCTTGGAATTCAAAATGGTCTCAGATAGTAATTGACGCAAAATACGATTCTCTTTTTAAATACTCAAATTGTGATATTAAAAATGATATTTTAAAAATTGGAGCCAGATATGCTTATGAAAGTAAAATCAAAACAGGATCGGATAACCAATCAGCAAAATTAAAAACAATGGATCCACTATTAGCAGCATATAGTATTAAACATAAATGTTGTATATTAACTGAAAACGAATGCGATTTTTCAGATTCTCATTTTGATGTTATTGGCGTTGAAGTTCTGAAACTCATAGGGAGTGATAAGGATTTACAAAAAAGACAAAGGAGTATTCTTTATTTACTTAAGCCTAAAATTTAATTTTGTGGGTATGCATGGAGTTAGGCCTGTTGACCCCGACTTAATTCAAGATAGAAAAAATAAAACTCATTGACGAATAAAGGCGGGCGTCTTCTCTAATCAAAACTTATTTATCAATATTGTGAGTGGGTATGCATGGACTCGGACCATGGACCCCCGACTTATAAGATCGGTGCTCTA
>CAZCWF010000074.1:0-2757 GCA_964502305.1 uncultured Gammaproteobacteria bacterium
AAATTTGTAATATTTATCGGTGGGCTGATTGTTGGGAGAAGAAATAATTAATGGAGTTCGGGCTTCATCAATTAAAACAAAATCGACTTCGTCAACGATAGCAAAATGGTGAGGTCGCTGAACGACTTGATCTTGACTAGGAGCCATGTGATCACGAAGATAGTCGAAGCCAAATTCATTGTTGGTACCATAGGTAACATCAGCCAAATAAGCTTCTTGACGGGAAACTGGTTTTAAGTGAGCTAAACGGTCATCAATTTTTTCATCTTCATCAGTATATTCAGGATCAAGGATAAAAGATTGTTCATGAATTAAACATGAAGTAGAAATACCTAATAATTGGAGAGCCTTGGGGTACCAACCAGCACCAACACGGGTTAGATAATCGTTTGGAGTAATAATATGAACACCTTTGCCAGTGAGAGCGTTTAAATAAGCCGGGAAAATAACAGAGTGAGTTTTACCTTCGCCGGTTTTTTGTTCAGCAATAGCACCTTGATGAAGGGCAATAGCGGACATTAGTTGGACATCATAAGCACGTTCACCAATAGTGCGTTTGACAGCTTCACGGACGACAGCAAAAGCCTCAGGTAAAAGTTCGTCTAAAGATTTACCTTTTTTAAGTTGTTTTTTGAAATAATCAGTTTTTTTAGATAATTCGTCGTCGTTAAGTTTAGTAATTTCTTCTTCGAATGAATTTATTTTAGAAATAATTTTTTGATAGGATCTAACTCGCTTGGCATTATCATCAAAAACATTTTTAATAAAGTTGAACATAAAAAGATTATAACCTAATAGAAATGCCTTCGTCCGACTCCTCTCGGAATGAAAGGAATCGGACTAGGGTGGCTCCTCTAGCTTTTTGAAGGTTTGATAACGTCAAACTGCGTATAAGGCCGTAAAACCTCAGGGATAATAACACTACCATCAGCTTGCTGGTGGTTTTCGATAATGGCTAAAACTGCACGATCGGTGATCATAGTAGCGTTAAGGATATGGACTAATTCATTTTTACCGTCGATCTTGACTTTGGTATTTAGACGCCGAGCTTGGTAATCACCACAGTTACTACATGATTGAGTTTCGCGATAAGCATTTTGTCCAGGGAACCAAGAGTTGATGTCATACATACGACGATTTGGTTGAGGTAAATCACCAGTACAATTTTTGACGACTTGATACGGGATGCCTAGTTCTTGCATAATTTCTTCTTCGTTGGCTAACATCTCAAGACACATATCATCAGAAATTTTGTAATCAGGTAAAGTGAAAATATTCATCTCAACTTTGTTGAAGAAGTGGACACGAAGCATACCTTTCATATCTTTACCGTATGTCCCAGCTTCACGACGGAAACATGGAGAGAAATTAACGTATTTTAGTGGTAATTTATTGGCATCTAAAATTTCATCCATGTGATATGGAACGACTGCATGCTCTGAGCTACTGATGAAAATTAGATCATCTTCTGGAACTGAGTAATAAGCATTGAAAAGATTTTTATTACTAGCATAACCACATTTCCATTCACTACCACTTTTTACCATAGCTGGTGGGATCATACCGATAAAACCCTTTTTGATTAATTTTTGGAAAGCATAAAACATGACGGCCATTTCTAAAACAGCACCTTGACCTTTGAAATAACCAAAGCGAGAGCCAGAAACTACAGCAGCTTTTTTGACATCAATAATGTCGAGTTTTTCACCTAGATCAGCATGGTCTAATGGTTGAAAATCAAATTTGGTTGGCTCACCGACAGTTTTATAAACTGGATTTTCTGAATCGTCTTTTCCGACTGGAACGTCAGGAGCGGGAATATTAGGAATTTCTTCCAAAATTAGATTTTGTTTATCTTCAAGTTCTTTTAAACTAGTTTCTTTTTCTTTGAGATTATTTTTGATTTCGGTAGCTTGAGAAAGTTGGTCTTCGGTGGGCTTACCTTTGAACTGGCGACTTAAAGCATTTTGGTCAGCACGGAGTTTTTCAACATCAGTTAAAAGTTCACGACGAGAAGAATCGATCTTTATAATTTCATCAACAACGGAGGAATCTTTTTGACGGTTAATTAATGCTTCACGGACGATTTGGGGATTTTCCCGTAGCAAATTAATGTCAATCATAATTGGTTTTATTCTAACAAAAAATAACCCTTAAATTCTACGCAAATTAAACGCAAAAGAAGAAACCCTTTGTCACTTCGTGACATTTCCCTTAAAAAGGGCAACCATTATTAAAGTTTTTTATACATGTAAACAGCGTCATCAAATTCCCCCTTTCTTTTGAGAGCATTAGGTAAGACTCCATATTCGATAAACCCCATCTTTCGGTATAAATTTTGAGCAATAATGTTTTGTTTAAAAACTTCAAGAGTAATAATTTTTAAATCTCTTAACTTTTTAATACTTTCTGAAATGGTTAGTTCCATAATTTTTTGACCAACACCTTGTCCACGAAAATCAAGAGCAATGCTAATCCCAAAGTTGCCAACGTGAGATTTGGCATGAGAACCTAATTCAATTTCACTGCAGGCGACAAGTTGATCGTTATAAAAGCCACATAAGTAAACAGACTGTTTTTTAGAAATTTGGTCTAATTTATCTTTGAGCCATTTTGTTTCTGATTTAGTAGTGTGTTGGAATCCTTGAAGTAAAATAAAACTTTGTTCAGCAGAAATTTTATTAATAAAGTTTTTTAAATTTTCAACATCATCAAGAGTTGGGTAACGAAACTTAATTTCTTTGCTAGATTTGGTGA
>CAZCWF010000075.1:0-2749 GCA_964502305.1 uncultured Gammaproteobacteria bacterium
GTGAATTTTACCAGCTTGCTTCCCCTGATCAACTTAAGTTTTTCCCAGCTACTTTTATGAAAGGTCGAGTTAAACAAGCCGATCACTTTTTGATGATTTTGGCTGAAACCAATTATCATGAGCTTGAAGGTATTGACCCACATTTAATTATGGAGCGGAATTTGGTCTTTAAACCATACAAGGATTGGCGCGACAAGAAAGAAAATAATGGGAAGCTAACCTGGACTATCGGTTTATTCCCTACACCTGCTATGGCTGCTGAAGCTAAAATGACTTTATGTCAAGCTTGGCAGCAAGTTATTAAAGCATGCTACCTAAACTTTTCTGATCCAGTTAAAAAATGGCAGAAAGTCCAAAAGAAATCTGAAACTATTCGCCAAAAATTAAATAAACTGGAAATAGTTGGAGTTAATATCAAAGCCAAAGATACTGATTTAAACATTACTATCGGTCAAAACCGTCAATGGCTTGGTGGTGGTGGTCGTAATATCCCTAGCTTCGAAATTTTCACTTCTCCTGATTGGCGAGGTACCAATGGACACATTTTCTTTGATCAGCCATTGTATCGCCAAGGTAATTTAATTAAAAATATTCGTTTGGTTTTTAAAGATGGTAAAGTCGTTGAAGCTGCCGCTGGTTATGGCGAAAAGTTTTTACAAGAATTAATTAAGATTGAAAACAGTGACAAAATAGGGGAGTTTTCTTTAACCGACAAACGTTTTTCTAAAATTGATAAGTTTATGGCTGAGACTCTTTATGATGAAAATTTCGGGGGTCCTTTTGGTAACACCCATATTGCTCTTGGTTCATCATATAAAGATACTTTTACTGGTAATTTAAATAAATTATCAGACAAAGAATGGCAAGATTTAGGTTATAACGATTCTTCAGTTCATACCGATATCATTGCCACTTCTAATAGAGTAGTCACTGCTACACTTAAATCCGGCAAACAAATCGTTTTATATAAAGACGGCCAATTTCAAATCTAAACAAAAAACTCCCCAATATTGGGGAGTTTAAAATTCAAATAAATTTATTTTACTCTTGAGTTTCTTCGACCGGAGTATCAATTACTTTTGATTTCTTAGCTTTCTTTTCAACAGGAGCAACAGGTTTTTGAGCCATCAAAAGATCAATAATCTTATCCATCTTTTTATTTAAAGCCTCAATTTCAGTCCTGGTATTATCTTGCTGATAATCTTTGGTGTCTCTAGATTCAAATCTTCGGTTATTACCACCAAAGTCTCTGTTCCCACTAAAATTTCTTTCATTACTACCATCACGGCCACTTGTTTTTTCAAAACAATTGCTACAGTAGATAGGTTTTTCCCCAGTTGGTTGAAAAGGCACCTGGCAATCTTTACCACATTTATCACAAACAGCATCATACATTTGACGATCTTCTCGACCTCGGTTGAAGCCGCCTCGGTTACCACCAAAGCTTCTGCCTCGGTTGTTATTACCAAAACTTCTATCACTAAAATTTTTAAATCCACGATCATTATTAAAGTTTCTCATTTTTTTTATTAAATTTTTCTAATTTAAAGACTAAGAATTCTATCACTTTTACAAATTAATTGTCGGAGTTGTTGTAATTGTCGGCGTTGGGGGTAAAATCCCCTTATTTTCAATAAATTCTTGTACTTCTGAGAAATCATTTTCACCTCTTTTTGGGCTCAAAATTGCTTGCCCGGTACTAGCTCTAGCGTTTTCTAAAACATTATCATCAGTCAAAGCAATTGAAACTATTTTGTAATCTGCCACTTCTGAGATCTTGGTTATTAGTTCACTCATAGTTACAAAATCTACATCAGTCGTAATGTGTCGAGTTAACGTTTGGATTGTTGGCATAATCTTGGGAATAAAACCAATACTTATAATCTTATCTCTAATTGCTGCCACTACAAGTTTTTGTCTTTCCGCTCGATTAAAATCACCTCCATTTATTGATGAATGTCTTGATCTGGAATATTTTAATGCTGTCGTTCCATCCATATGTTGAATTCCTTTATCAAAATGTAGATTTTCATAGCGACAAGTATATTGCTGCTCCAATTTATCACCCGACATTGTTGCCTCCAAAGATTTCATTTCTTCTTCACTTTTTCCACAAGTGTCATTTTTTAATTCTTCAATGGGATAAAACGGATCATCAAAAGTTTGGTTTATTTTTAGATCAATTCCTCCTAAACTATCGATAATTTTTGTAAATCCATCAAAATCTATTGCCGCAAAATAATCCGGTTTTATCCCGGTCACTTGTTCTATTGCATATTTTGATAATTCACCGCCACCAGCCTCTCCGGTAAATTCTGTTTTTTTATTAGGATACTGCCTGTCATCTAAACCAATTACATAAGCCTCATTGATTTTTTTACCAACAGTCTCGGTTTCATTTATTAGAATTTGTACCCATAAATCTCTTGGTATTGAAATTAACTTCACAACCTCATCTCTTGGTCTAATTTGAGCTAACATAATTGAATCGGTTAATCTCCCCCCGTCGTGTGTTCCGCCGCCATAGCCCATCAATAATATCGAATACGGAGCTAATGGATCTGGAGTTGGTGTCGCTGTTGGAGTTACATTGCTTATTTCCTTGGGCTTATTAACTTTAACTACCATTCGGTTATAATTAAAATAAACCAAAAGCATTCCCATAAAAATCAAAACCAATATTCCGGCTCCTATCCACCACCAATTAATTCTTTTTTGCATGATTTAGAGTATAACGCAATTCATATCG
>CAZCWF010000076.1:0-2745 GCA_964502305.1 uncultured Gammaproteobacteria bacterium
TGGTCGAAAGCGCTTTAAAACATATCCAAATCTTAGAAAAACTAAATTTTCACAATATTGTTATTTCCATGAAAGCTTCTGACATCCAACGAACTGTCGAAGCCTATCGATTACTTTCTCAAAAAGTTGATTATCCACTACACTTAGGTATTACCGAGGCTGGCACCGTTAATATTGGTACCATCAAAAGTTCCGTTGGGTTAGGCATTATGTTGTTCGAAGGCTTAGGAGACACCATCCGTGTTTCATTAACAGGGGATCCGATCGAAGAAGTTCGTGTTGGTTGGGAAATTCTAAAGTCACTTAAATTACGTAATAGGGGAGTTAATCTAATTTCTTGCCCAACCTGTGGTCGTACCGAAATCGATCTAATTGGATTAGCTAATAAAGTTGAAAAAGCCTTAATTGGAGTTGATAAGCCAATTACAGTTGCCGTTATGGGTTGTGTCGTCAACGGCCCCGGCGAAGCCAAAGAAGCCGACATTGGTATTGCTGGTGGTCACCACCAGGGTGTTATTTTCAAAAAAGGCCAAATTCTTAAAACAGTCCCAGAAGATCAAATTCTTCCAGAACTATTATTTGAGATAGATAAACTTTAATTTTATTCTGAATCGTATTCCACAAGCCAATTTAAGTTATACTGGCTCATTTTTTTACTTCCACTTAAAAAGGGGAGATTTACCATAAAACTCATACCAATAATCTCACCCCCTAATTTTTCAACCATTTTAGAAGCAGCTTCAACAGTACCACCAGTAGCCAATATATCGTCAACAATCAATACTTTCTCTCCCTTTTTTATAGTATCTTCATGCATTGTTAACACATCTACCCCATATTCCTTTTGATAACTTTCACAAATAGTTTTATAAGGCAATTTTCCTTCTTTCCTCACCAAAGATACCCCACAATTAAGTTGATAAGCCATCGCCGTTCCCAATAAAAATCCTCTAGCATCAATCACCACAATTTTGTCAATGTTTTGGCCTAAAAAAGGCTTTATCATCTCATTAATTGAGTATTTAAAAGCATCTCTGTTTTCAAGCACTGTAGTTATATCCTTAAAATTAACTCCTTTCACCGGCCAATCAGCCACCTCTCTGATATATCTCTTCAAATCACCCGATTTCTTTATCACAAAAAATTGTAACACAGATAAAATTATCTCAACAAAGATTCAAATCCATAGCCATTAGCCAAAACCCAAACCAAAGAATAATTTGGATAATCTTTCTGTTTAACCAAAGACTTTACTGTTCCTTCCAACTCACCCAACCGAACTAAAGATACTCCAGATTCATCAGAAATTGGCTTTCTCTTTGATTTCACACTAATTGATAATTCAATCAAATCAACATAACTACTTAATAATTTATAATTGTCTTTTTTCTTATCCAAACCAGTTATTAAAGATAATTTAAATAAGTTGTCGAGTATCCTTTGAGTAATTTCTCTCTCGTTATTTTTCTCTCTATAGCCAAAAACAGCTACGGCTACTTTTGCAAAATCATTTTTATTCAAAAACTTTATTACTTTAGATAATTTTAATGTCTCTAGATCAAACTTAATTTGATTTCTCAAAAAATCTTCATTGTCTTTGTCGTTAGCTATTGAAGCATCCTTAAAATCAATCTTTACTGTTTCTACTACTTCATTTTTAACTTCCTTTTCAAAATAACTCCAAGAATTATTCCCAGTATTTCCCAAAACTACATGGACCAATCCATTGTTAGTAGGGGATAACTTCAAATCACAATCACTATAGCTCTTGTCTTTAGCTACAATAAAACCATTATCTTCATAGTAAGTGTCTCCGTCACAATTTAATTCAGCTTTTGCTGGGGATCCAATAAAAACAACCAAACTATTTTCAAAATTATCAGTATATTCAAAATCCACATTTCTATTACCCAAACTCAAAACATCAGCTATTCCCAAAAGTGATTTATTTGTAATTTCTTCATGAGTAGACACGACTTCCCTCTTGTTTAAAGTCCCAAAACCCGAGCTATTAGTCAAAACTGTTCCATCTCCATCAGATTTAACTAAACTCAATATTTCTCCATCAGGCCATAAATTCATTACTTTATCATAAATTGATCTTGCACCAAGTTTAATCGTCTTCGGTGTCTGATTTCCCGTCCCAATAAAAGAAACTAATCTATCAGAAACATCAGAGATATTATTATTTTTTGTACTCAAATAATTATTAACAAATGACAATTTATTCCACGAAACAGATTTATTGTTTCTTATTGTGTAGTCAAAAATTGGTAACAAATCCTTTGCAATAGGAGCGTAATCTCGGATTTTATCAATATTTTTCACTAAAAAACTTTTGTTTTGCAATCCCAATAAAATTTGAAATGCCACTGAAGAAACTCCATCATATTCCAAAACTTCACCTCCATTCCAAACAGAATAAGAATCCAATGAACCTAAATTTGGTGACCCCAAATTTATAACTTGCTTAATTCGATTATCATTTTTATTATCCTGAGCCCATAGTCTAGCCACCACCCCACCCAAACTATGACCAACTAAATATATTTCATCATTCCCACTTAAACTCTTACTCCCAATAAAACTATTAAAATCGTTTTCAATATCACCAATAGATTTTCTCCAATCATAATTCCAAACATAAAAATCTTGATCTTTTATCAAACCATTATTTTCCAATAATCGAATTAACCCATCATAATTTTTCACAAAAGGAGTCATTGACCAATCTCCAATACCAAC
>CAZCWF010000077.1:0-2701 GCA_964502305.1 uncultured Gammaproteobacteria bacterium
GCCAACTCCCGTGCCAACTCCCGTGCCAACTCCCGTGCCAACTCCCGTGCCAACTGTTAAAAGTATAATTCTTTTGCCTGCGAGCACAAAAACGCCAGCACCGATTCCAACACCAAAGCCAACGGCAACACCTACTTTGAAACCGACATTGGCTCCAACTCCGAAACCGACTTCGACACCAAAAACCAAGCAATACACCGGTGTTGGTCAATCACTTCCTTTTGAAGTTGGCGATACAGTCGTCGGTTGGGCTATTTCTATTGATGGAGGATATATTGAAGGGCGTGTAGTTCTTTACAACTCTCCTGTCAGTGGCACCTTAATCGATGGAGTGATCAACCCTGACTCATGGGATATCCATGATGAAAGAGTTGTCACTATTGCCGACTTTACCAATTGATTTCGCAAAAACCCGAGTCAGGTGTAAAGCTCTTTGATTAGCGATCACTATTCAAAACTTTATCATTGACTCCAAGGTCAGGGGAACAGATTTTTTATTTAAAAGCATATGCTTTTGATAAATTAATCTCTCCCCTGTCCCCGATCTATCAATTATCTTGATACTGATGAGTCCCTTAAGGACGAAATCGAAAATATTATCCTAAAAATATTTTTTAATTATTAATTCTTAATTAGTAATTATTAATTAATTTAATATCCTATAATACTTGACATTTTACCCTTTTCTTGATAAAATACCCCAGATAGTTAAAAACTATCAAGTCTTAATAAAGTAAAGCTAAATTAATCAAAACAATGCGTTTTGACCAAACAGTTTTACTGTACGTTAACAATGTGTGGCTAGTTAGCCAGCAAGTTTGCTAATTGGAAATTATTTTTAGTTTCTAGCTAGCAAACTTGCTGTAAAGGCAATGATTTTGCAAGAAAGGTGGTGACTACGATGTGAAACGGTTTTTCGTTTCTGGTACACCAATAAGACCGACTGTGACGACATCGCTGTCGCCACAAAGAAATCAGGAATCAATCGACAATTATAAGGAGGAAACCCAATGAAAAGGTTTTTTGCTCTGGTTCTGGTTTTGATCATGGTGACCATCGTTTCCATTTCAGCCCTCGCCGATGGCGAGTACACTGTAGTCGACATCGGCTATATCAAGTATTCGATCAACAGCGACAAATGGCAGAAGGCTCCAGAACTCGTCGGCGACTACGGTCACCGTATCTGGTTCACTTGCGCTACTGCTCTATTTCCGGCCGCTCCATACGACTACGAGTACACAGACAGCGATTGGAAAAAGATCGAGGACACTTGGATTTCGGTCCAAGTTCTCGTTCCCAAAAACACTGTCTGCCGCATCTGGTGCTATTCCTGGAAACAAGGATCTCAGACCTACAACGGCGGTTACCTTCTCGAGCTCGGTCAAGGCTATTATGAATTCGCCATTAAAAACGGCGAAGTTCAGAACTGGCCCAAAGACGAATCTTTCTCGGCAGTCGACCTAAACCGTATCTTCGACCAGACCCGCAACGGCAACGCCAACGTCGAGCAGCAGCTCGCGTTCACCGGCATTACCACCAATCTCGAGGATCGCGTCCCCACTGACTTGACCTATTCCAAGGTCGTCGACGGCCCCACTTCCTCGTTCGCACCAACCGACTAACCGCACAACCGACCGAGGTTGATATTGATAAATACAAAAATGAATGTTGTGAACTCTGTTCACTTCCTCATCTCTGTTATCAATATCAATCCTCGCCCCGTCTACCGATGACTTCGGTACTGATGAGTTCAGAATTATAAAAGAACGAAACGGGAAAACTATGAAACACCAACCATTAATCACTGTCTATATGCCAGTCTTCAATGCTGCCAATTTTTTAGATCAGTCTATCTCCAGTATTCTTTCTCAAACTTTTTCCAATTTTGAATTTATCATTGTTGATGACGCCTCTACTGATAATTCTTGGAGAATCATCAAATCTTACGCCAAAAAAGACCAACGTATTGTTGCTATCAAAAATAAAATTAATTTAGGTGTTAGTTTAACTTCTAATATTGCTATCTCTCAAGCCCGCGGTAAATTTTTAGCCCGTATGGATGCCGACGATATTTCCTTTAATGACCGTTTAGAAAAACAATTAAACTTTCTCCAACAAAATAATTCTTTAGTCGCTATTGGTGGGCAATGCATTGTTATCGACCAAAACGATAATGTTATTGGTCATAAAAATTTTCCAATTCAACCTAATAAACTAAAGGATATGATTTTTTGGGCTGTTCCTATGCAACAACCATCTATGATGATTAATCTTTCTAAATTACCCAAAAAATTTACTTGGTACCAACCGAACCAGTCTTCTGCCGAAGAAATCAATTTAATGTTTCGATTTATGCAACACGGCCAAATTTCTAACTTAAGTGAAAATCTTTTATTCTATCGTCACTTAGACAATAGTCTTTCTCACAAAAATCCTAAAAATACTTTTAAATTAACTCTCCAAAGTCGTTTTCAAGCTCTAAAATTAGGTTTCAAACCTAGTCCAAAGGCTATTATTCTCAACCTCATGCAAATTATTGCTATTACAATAATTCCTAATTATCTAATCAATGAAATTTGGTCCCACATCCGTGGTATCAAAAAACCTACCGGTCTTACCGTTGGTTCCTTTGCTCAATCTCAGCTATAATTTGATTAGTGAAACTCTTTTTTAAGAAAAATTTTTACCCAATAATTTTAGG
>CAZCWF010000078.1:0-883 GCA_964502305.1 uncultured Gammaproteobacteria bacterium
ACAAAACACTAAAAACGATAAATTTATGGAAATCACATCATCCGAAAGTTACCAAATTGGGTTCATGCTAGGAGGATTGGCAAAGAACTTAAGCCAAAAAATTAATTCATTTGAGAAAAACTATGTAGGAAACCTTACCCGACGAATTGGGAACATGGCAGATTTCATTAAACTCAAAAATGAAATCGAACAAAAACTAATTATGCATATTGATACCAAGTTCACTTATCAAACTTCGTACGATCTTGCGCAAAAAGTTAAGGAATTCAAAACGAGGTATGATAAAGAAGAATGTGCATTTGGCTTCATGGAAAGTTACTTCAAACCTTTCCCCAAATCAGAAAAACCAGTTCAAAAAGGAAATGAAAATCCAGATAATCAATAATTAACAAATCTAAAATAAATTTTAAAATGGAAAAGGAATTAAAAAAATCAGAAATTTTATTCTTGTTTGAAACTTCGTACAATATTCCAAATGGAGACCCATTTACAGGGGAACAGCGCTATGATGAAGAAACCAAGAAAATATTAGTCAGTGATGTTCGCATGAAAAGATACGTGAGAACGTATTTTGAAGAAAAAGGATTGCCAATCTATGTGAGCGAAAAGACCGGTGCTGGTAAAACAGATTCAAAGGGCGTTCTAACGTGGATCGCTCAAAACCGAAATAAAAATAGACTTACCAATTTGGGGGAAATACTTAAAGAACAAATTGATGTTCGGCTTTTTGGTGGGATTTCAACTTTAGATGATAAGTTGAAAATTAAGGTTGAGAATAAAGATGTTGATTTTACTAACGGACATGTGCAGTTTACAGGACCAGTTCAATTCGCGCTTTTGAACCCCTCGCTTAACGAAGTAAATTTGAGAATGCATCAGAATA
>CAZCWF010000078.1:893-2641 GCA_964502305.1 uncultured Gammaproteobacteria bacterium
GGAACAACCACTCTTGTTCCATATTCTTTAATGCAAATCCACGGTTGGGTCAATCCAAAAGTTGCAGAGAAAACTGGAATGACACCTGAGGATTTGAATTTAATGTATGAAGGGCTTTGGTATGGTACTAGTGGTGCCGGAAGTTCACATTCGCGGACAAAAGTGGGGCAAAATTCAGTGCTGTTACTCGAAATTGTTTATGCCGAAAACAATCAAAAGATTTATGGAGTTGACCGTTTGATTGAATTAAAACCAAAAGCAGACAAAAAAGGAGAGCAATTGCGAAGCATGGATGATTACGACCTTGATTTTTCAAAATTGATTGAGGCTGCACAAACTGAAAAAGTTGAAAAAATTAAATTCTACACAGAAATTGAATCAATACGAACCGCATTTTCAGATAACACTAAATTTAAAGAAATTGAGCTATGAAAGGAATCCAAATTATCATAGAAGGTAATTGGGGGCATTTCAAAAAGCCGGAAACAAACAACAATCCATTGTCTCACGATTTAATTACCAAAACTGCATTAATTGGTTTAATTGGTGCGGTGTTAGGGATTGAGCGCGAGGAAATGAAAAGTAAATTTCCGCAGTTATCTGAAGATTTGCTTTATGGGGTTCAGTTGTTGCAGCCTGTCAAAAAAATTTCATGGGGGTTTACCAGTCGTACAGCAATTAGGCCGACTGCTTCGGGAACCCCAAAATATTTTGAGTTTTTAAAAGACCCATGCTTTTTGGTTTCAATTGCTTTAAATGACGATAAATCAAGTTCCATTTTCGAGGATTTTAAAAGATCGTTAAAAGATGGAAAAGCGGTTTACCCCCCAGTTTTGGGTTGGCATAATTGTCCAGCAAATCTTATGTTGGAATCGGAAGGGGATTTTGCTGAAATCAAAAATGGAACATTTGAAACAAAAGGATTTGTTCTTGCCGGGGAACACAAACCCAAGGATATTTCCGGAGAATTCCGAATTGGCTTTGACAGGATGCCAACGTTTCAGAATGAAGAATTTTGGAACTTACCTGATAAATACAGAAATGTTATTTACCCGGATTTTCCTCACTCAATTACTGTTGATGGCGAGTATTATGAATATCAATCATCAAAATCCATAGAAAGATGGTGTCTGATATAAACCTTCTTCGTTCTCACCCTGAAAAATTGTTATTGAAACATATTGAAGGAGTAAGAGACAATACTAAAAAGCTAACCAACTCCAAGATAGCGGAGTTGGTGGCTATTTTTCATGATTTAGGAAAGATTAATCCTAATTTTCAGGACAAACTTGATCAAGAAAAGGTAGCAAATGGGTATTCCAATCATGCTTATTTATCGGCATACTCATTCTTTTGTGCTTTTGGTTGCTGTAAACAAAATCTGGACACGCTGAAAGGATTTCTGGAAGTTGATAATTTCAGCCAAAATGATTTAATTGCGTTGTCCGTATTAATTGCAAAACATCACGGCAACTTACCTGATTTTTCCCCTATCGACTACAACGGAACTGGTGCAAGTATTCTGTCAAAGGAAGAGAATTCAAGATTGTATAAATTTTTAAGATGTAACCTTGGTTTACCTATCATTGAATTTGTAGATCATTTTTTTAAAATAGATGATTTCCTCCAAGTTATAACAAATCAAAAAGTCCAAAATGGTTATTCCGAAAATTTCATCTTCAATGGAGAAAAAAACACGTCTCCGTTAAATTTCTTTTTAGACAATCAGTTTGCTTTTGCAAGCGTGA
>CAZCWF010000079.1:0-2606 GCA_964502305.1 uncultured Gammaproteobacteria bacterium
AAATTTGAACTATTATTTTTTCTTTTTGAAAACGAGAATTAAAGTTGTAGCGGTGATTATTATTCCTAAATATTCAAAGATTTGAGGCCAGAAGAAGATATGAATATCGTTGGTAGTGAGATTAACACCAGTTGGTAATTCCCAAGCATTAGCCCAGTTATTGGTTAGAACGTGGTTTTTGAGAAAGACGGGAATAACGCCTTTGAAATAAAAAGCGAGCCAACCAGAAGAAAAAGATTGAGGATAAAAAATGTAGGTTGAATTTGTGGAAGGAGAAAGGGTTTCTTTTTGATTGATTAGTGAATTTAAGTCGAAAGGATAAAGTTTGACTGAATTTATTTGATTTTCACTAGTTATTTGGTCGAGTGGGGAAGTATTGAAGATTATATTTATACCGGGTTGGAAATCTTCGGTTTCGTAAGCTGGAATAATAAACCAGACAGTGGTATCAGTGGTAGATCTTTCTAATTTGGTGTCGAAATATTTATGGCGGGAATTGTTGGAAACAGCACTGATTTGGGCTGGAAGGCCAGAAATATATTTGTAATTAACTTCAACCAAATAAGACTGATTTAATTTAGCATTAGGGAAGTTATAAACAGTTAGGGGTGAATTTTCGGTGGGGAGGCCGATACTATATTCGGAATTGGCAGAATTATCGATAGAAAAAGTGGTTGAGTTGTTTGAATTTTGGATAGTGATATTTTGGTTGGTTTTAGTGATGGAGAAATTCTGTTCAGAAGTGAGTCGATTGGTAAAAAGACCAATGAAAGGGTATTGGTAATTAATTTGATTATTATTAATATAGTTATTAAATTCAGAAAAAGCAGGATCGGAATAGTAAAAATTGAATTGATTAATTGATTTGGGATTTTTAACTAAATATTTTTGGGTGGAATATGAGGTTTGGTAAACGGTAATTTGGTTAAATTGGGCGGCTTTTTGAAGGGATGTTATAGAGGCTATTTTTTCCTGAGTAGAGATAGATATGTTGTTGTAGATTTTTTCGTCAGGAAAGAAAACGTTGTTGTCAAAAATTACATATTGAATAGAATATTTTTGAAAAACTTTGTCTAATTCTGATGTCTCATTCTTTTGAAGAGCAGTAGAAAGTTCCCAGTAATATTGCTCATTTTTAAGATTCCAGGTGTCAAAAGCTCGGTCTAAAATTGGCTGCTCTATACCGTACCATAAGAAACCAGAGCCACTTAAGCCAAAACGATAATTGGTCCAACCCCAAAAAGATCCTTGAGGTAAATTGGCAACACGACCATTTGGGTCTTGGGTTTTGAAAAAGTCAAAAAGGTCAAAGTATTCTTGAGGAATATTTTTTCTCATGTCGGGAGAAAAATAGTGACCAGTGAAACTGGGAAAAGAAAAAATAAGGATAGAAGTAAGAATAAAAATAGAAAAATATTTTTGGAATTTAGAGGAAATTTTTTCGATTAAAATGGTAATAAGGCAAGTGAAGGAAAAAATGGCTGGAGTAATAAATTTGGTAAAAGGAGAGCGAAAAATTTGATTGATCAGTGGAATTTGACGAAGGAGAAAATTTATTTGAGCAAAAGGAGGAATTTGGGAAAGTAGAGTAATGGTGGAGAGTAAAAATAGACCGATTAAAAATTTATCAAAAAGGGTTTTTGATTTTTTGAAAAGAGAAAAAATAAAACCAGATAGGGCGGATAAACCAAGAATAATGCCAGCAGTGATTGGAATTGGAGAGGAAAAATATTGACGCCAAGTATCCATAAGAAAGCCGTCGTTTTTGGGAAAGTCGTAATAATAACCACGAAGAAGGAGAAAATCTAAAATGCCACCACGATAAAAATTTCTAGAAAAAGTTTCATCGTTGGACATAAAATTACCAATACCGTTGGTGGGACTGCTTAAATTGGTAATTAAAAAATAGGCTAAAGGTAAAAGCCAAAAAGAATTGACAAGACCAATTTTAATGAGGGCAGAAAAAGACTTGGGGTAAATGATAAAAACGATTAATAAAGTTAGAAGATAGACAATAAAGACAGTTTGAACATAAAAAGCAGGGATGGCAAGTAAGTTTAAAATTAAAAGTTTACGAAGTTTGGGAGTGGTGGGGTTTTTTAGATAGTCGATAAGAGAAAAAATCAGCCAAGGGAAAAATCCCCAAAAGGTGGAGAAAGTTTCTAAAGGTACCCAAAAATTTTGGACTGAGCCAAAATTAAGAAGATAAAAAAGAGCCGCGATAAATGAAGTTAATGGTTTTAATTTAACGGTATTTTTTAGACCAAAATAAATACCAAACGGGCCAAGGAAAATCATGGCGAAATGCCAGAGATAACGAATGAGATGGTTGGGAAGAATTAGAGTAAAAGGAAGAAGTATAAGTTGTCGGATTAGATCAGTGCTGTGAGCCATGCCACCAACTAGACCTAAACCTTGATAAGTTTGCCAAACAGCCGAAAAGGAACGTTTAAGATTTAGCCAAATATTTAATTCTGGCATAAGATTGTCCCATCCGGTCAAAAAAGTGTTGGGAGTAAAATTGCGCCAACAAAGGACAGAGATGATTAATCCTAAAATTATTGGGTAAAAATTTTTCTTAAAAAAGAGTTTCACTAATCAAATTA
>CAZCWF010000080.1:0-2570 GCA_964502305.1 uncultured Gammaproteobacteria bacterium
ACTAGCAGTCTTTTTCCCAATTCCTTTTTCTTCTATATAATCCAATATTTTATTAAATTCTCTTGGAACTTCTAATCCATTCCATTCACCAGAATTTATTATGCTACCAATAGCAATTGTATAAGGCTCTTCCCTTTCAATTATTTTTTGAACAACCTCATCTTTATTTTTTTCAATATTATCCCCGTCTTCAAAAGATACCGTATCAGGTCTAATTACTGGAATTATTTCCAACCCAAACTTTTTAGCAAAAGCAAAATCTCTTTCATCATGAGCCGGCACTGCCATAATTGCCCCAGTTCCATAAGAGGCCAACACAAAATCACTTATCCAAACCGGAATCTTTTTATCATTCACCGGGTTAATTGCATAAAGCCCACTAAACACACCTGTCTTTTCTTTACTTAATTCTGTTCTTTCCAAATCACTCTTCTTTCGGCTTTCTGTTACATATTTTTTTATTTCTTCCCAATTTGCACTTTCAACTTTCAACTTTAAACTTTCAACTAACGGATGCTCTGGCGCTATCACCATAAACGTCGCTCCAAAAAGTGTATCCGGTCTAGTTGTAAACACCTCCAAACTTTTTATCGACGATCTATCATATACGATCTCGAAACTAATTCTTGCCCCTTCCGACTTTCCAATCCAATTAATCTGTTGTTGCTTAACCTTTTCGATAAAATCAGTTTTTTCTAAACCATCAATTAATTTATCAGCGTAATCTGTTATCTTTACTACCCATTGAGATATATTTCTCCGACTTACTTCAGCGCCACATCTTTCACATTTTCCATCAACCACTTCCTCATTAGCCAAACCAATTTTACATGATGGACACCAATTAATTGGCATCTCTTTTTTGTAAGCCAAACCTTTTTTAAATAATTGAATAAAAATCCATTGAGTCCACTTATAATAATCCGGATCAGTTGTGTTTACTTCTCGACTCCAATCAAATGAATAAGCTAATTTTTTCATCTGACTTCTAAAATGATCCGTATTCTCTTTCGTAATATCCTGCGGTTTCCGCTTCATCTTTATTGCATAATTTTCTGTTGGTAAACCGAAAGCATCCCAACCCATGGGAAACAACACGTTATATCCCATCATCCGATTGAATCTAGCGTAAACATCACCCCCAGTAAAACTAAAAGCATGTCCTACATGTAAACCACTTCCACTGGGGTATGGAAATTCCACCAGAATATATTTCTTTTGCTTACCAGTATTTTTAGCTTCAGAAATCTCAGGGTGTTCCTCCCAATATTTCTGCCATTTATCTTCGATTAATTTAAAATCATTCATAAAACTTCATCTATTTTATCACCAATTTCCCCTCCATTCACTTGACCCATAGCTAATTGTCTGGTTTGTGATAATCTTTCCATTACTACACCACCTATGTCATCCAAAAAACTTGGTTTTTTATGGCTTCTAACCCTCGCCACTTCATTTATTGTCGGATATTCAATTGCTTCAAAAAACTTTCAATCCTCCAAAACCGACGATAGTGATGAAATTATTCGTAAAAATTTTAACTACAAATTTATTAACCCCATTCTAGAATGCAATTCCGATATATCCCTCAACAATAATTTAACCTCCTTAAAAAAATCAGTTCAGCAAATTATTGACAAAGAAATATCTAAAAAAGATATCAATTTTGCTTCAGTTTATTTCCGTGATCTTAACAATGGACCCTGGTTTAGTATTAACGCCAGTGAATATTTTTCTCCTGCCAGTCTTATTAAAGTTCCTGTCCTAATGGCCTATCTCAAAAAAGCTGAATCCGACCCTTCAATTCTTCAACAAAAAATAGTTAATATTATTGACCCTAATAGTGGCACCAATGTCCAAAACATAAAACCTTCAACCACTATTCAGCCTAACCAAGAATACACTATTGAAGAACTTTTAAATCGTATGATTATTAATTCCGACAACGATGCCTACAATGACCTCGCTAATAATCTTGACCAAAATGAACTTTTTCAAATCTATCAAGACCTTGATGTTGATATCTCCAAAGCTTTCACTAATCCAAATGGCAACATTATCACCGTCAAAGATTATGCCTCTTTTTACCGAATTCTATTCAATGCTTCCTACCTCAACCAGGATATGTCAGAAAAAGCTTTAAAATTACTTTCCCAAAGTGAATATAAAGAGGCTCTAGTTGCTGGTGTTCCTTCAACCATCGCTGTCGCCCACAAATTTGGTGAAAGAAAATATCTTGATACCAACGAAACCCAACTCCATGATTGTGGAATTATTTACGCTCCTAACAAACCTTATCTTCTTTGTGTCATGACTCGTGGTTCCGATATTACCAAAGCCAATACTACTATTAAACAAATATCTCAACAAATTTATCAAACCATAATCAATAATCAATAAATTTCCAAAACAATTTCCCCTTGCTCATCAGTTCTCTTAATTTCTGTCCCCATATTTTTCAACCTTTCCAAAACCTCATCCGTTGGGTGCCCAAACCGATTATTTTTTCCCACACTAATTACTCCTATCTTTGGTCTTATAATTTCTAACAATTCTTGACTCGTCGCTGT
>CAZCWF010000081.1:0-2558 GCA_964502305.1 uncultured Gammaproteobacteria bacterium
GATTAATATTCAATTCTTGAGTCAAAAATTTATAACTCCAAGTAATCATGTCTTTTTTAAAGTAATCTCCCAATGACCAATTACCCAACATTTCAAAAAAAGTGTGATGATAACCGTCACCAACTTCATCGATATCCCCGGTTCTGACACATTTTTGAACATCGGTTAAGCGTTTGCCTAATGGATGGGGTTGACCAAGTAAGAATGGGACTAAGGGATGCATGCCAGCAGAGATAAAAAGAGTGGTGGGATCGTTTTCTGGAATAATTCTGGCTGAAGGAATTTCAACGTGTTGTTGAGAGACAAAAAAATTGATGAATTTATCCTTTAATTCACGAGCTTTCATGAGGGAATTATAACAGCTAGATTACTTTTTAGGTTTGATGAATGTTTTAGGAACGGTTTTTTTGGGTTTGACAAAGACAGGAGCAATTTCTGGTTTAGTGGCTGGAGTAGGAGAAACAGGTTTGGCTACTGGGGCTGAATCGTCGGAAAGTAAATCTTTAAAGAGTGATTTTAATTTTTGTTCCAATTTTTCAAAGATTTCAGTTTTATTATTTTTGTAGATAATAACGGCAATAACAGCACCGATAATAGCACCACAAACCAGCCCAAAAGTAAAACCTGAGCTAAATGAAGAGTCATTGTTAGTTTTTGTTGTCGTCATTCTCTTTTTTGTTTTTATCAAAAAATTTATTAAAGAAAGAGAAACCATTTTTGAAACCCATAACAAATTCCGAAATTGAAGAGACTGGTTTAGCTACTGACGTAGTAATAGTATGAGCATCATCAAGGATTTGATTGGTTTTAGTGATAGTAGTTTTAAGTTCTTTGAAAATTTTGATAAGCCAAATCCCTGAAGCGAAAACAATTCCAGTAATTAAGATCAGACTAACAATAATGACTATTTGAGTAATTTCCATATAAAAAGTATAAACTATTTTTGATTAGAGTGCAGAATTGATTGTTTTTTCTTCGGTAGTAGTCTTACCATTTGGAGAAGTTGATTCAACAACAACATGGTTATCTCCCGGATTGAGTTGAATTTTCTTTTCAAAAGAACCATCGTTATTAACGATAATTAAATCATCATTAATTTTTATAGTTGATTCTGGGTCAGTATCACCAGTGACATCAAAAGTTGAACTGGTAATGGCAGTTTCTAATGGCCAATTAACTTTGAGTTTGGGAGGCTGGTGAAATTTGTAATATTCAGAAATAAGGTAAAAACAAAATAAAAAAATAACGGCAATAATGGAAACGGTAAAAGTAAATTTTGGAGTGAAGGAAAAGGATTTATCCTGAGTTTCTTGGGATTTGCGTTTTTGTTCAAAATCTCGGCGAAAAATAGCTAAAACATCGGAACCATTTAGACCCAAATAATCGGCATAATCTTTGATGATCAAAGAACAGTAAGGTTCCTGAGGAAAACAGTTTATCTGCTCATTTTCTAAAGCTTCAAGATACTTGACCGGGACTTTTATTTTTTTAGAAATATCGGACAATTCCCATTCTTTATCGAGACGAGTATTTTTGAGTAAAGAAGAGGCATAAAACATAGATAAAGTTATTCAGAATCGTCACTAGTATTATGAGCAATCAGAATTTCTCTGGGTTTAGCCCCGTTGGCCGGACCAACAATACCAGCTTGTTCTAATTGATCGAGAACTCGAGCGGCTCGAGCATAACCAAGTTTGAGACGACGTTGCATTAAAGACGAAGAGGCCTTACCAGAGTCTTGAACCAACTTGACTGCTTCATCAAACATAGGGTCCTTTTCTTCAATATCGGCACCAGTAGTAGGAGCATTTTTGGCTCCACTGTGGCCGCCAGAGACTGGTTGATTAAGAATTTGTTCGTCGTACTCAGTAGTCTTTTGAGTTTTGAGATATTCAATAAGAGTATTGAGATCATGGTCATTAACAAAACAACCTTGGATACGAGTAGGCTTAGCTAAATCAGGTGGGAGATAGAGCATGTCTCCCCGACCAAGAAGTTTTTCGGCACCTGGAGCATCAAGAACAACTCGAGAATCAGTAACAGAGGCAACAGCAAAAGAAAGACGGGTTGGAATGTTAGCTTTGATCAAACCAGTGATAACATTGACAGAAGGACGCTGAGTAGCTAAAACTAAATGAATACCGACAGCCCGAGCCATTTGAGCCAAACGACAGATGTTATCTTCAACTTCTGATGGAGAAAATAACATGATTTCAGCCAACTCATCGATAAAGATAATGATGTAAGGCATGGATTGAAAACCAGAAAGATTGTTGTAAGCTTCGATATTTTTAGCGCCAACTTCGGTAAAAGTTTTATAACGACGTTCCATTTCAGCTACAGCCCATTTTAAAGCTGAAATAACTTTTTTTGGTTCGACGATAACAGGAACTAAAAGGTGAGGAATACCATTGTAGGGAGTTAATTCGACACGTTTTGGATCGACCATGATAAGTCTGACTTCATCTGGAGAGGCCCGGAACAAAATACTGGCAATCCAGGAGTTAACACAAACTGATTTACCAGAACCGGTTTGGCCAGCAATAAGAACATGAGGC
>CAZCWF010000082.1:0-2528 GCA_964502305.1 uncultured Gammaproteobacteria bacterium
CATCTCCCCTTAAAAAAGTCAGAAGTCTTAAAACCCTCACCCCGCCCTGGGCGGGGTATAAAAAGACTCCCCTCCCTCAGGGAGGGGTAGGGGTGGGTTACATTAAAAATAATTAACATAAATTAGATTTGTTTTTTAATTTTAATAAAAAATAAATCAATATCAGATACCACCCTAACAATATCAAAATATTAAAACTGACATTCATATTTACCCAACTCCAATTCCCTATTATTTCTACCACCACTCCAAAATATTTCAAAAGTGGCAAAATAGTCCACAAAACCAATTTTCCCAATATTGGAATTGTTAATCCCACCAAACTCCCCACAAACCCTATTACTGTAATAGTCTCCACTGTCAACATCACCAGCAAATTACTAATCGGGCTTACCAAATTAACTTTATCAAAAAAGAATCCCATTATTGGACTAATCCACAAACCCACCCAAAAACTTGAAGCCAAAATCCCCTTCCATGGGCAAGTCACTACTCCAATAAATGCACCAAAACTTAACCAAAAACTCACCTCTCCCAATGATCCTGGCCAAGCCAAAATAATTATCAACCCACTCAAAACCAGACCTCTTATCAAAGAGTATTTTCTCCCCAAAATCTGAGCCCAGTACATTACTGACACTAAAATCATTGCTCTCACCACCGGCACTTCCCAACCGACCAGATCTAAATATCCCAAAACCAGCACAAACCCTAACCCAATCGCCTTTTTTCGACCCAAAATCTTAGCCAAGTTCTCCACCAATCCTCTAAACACCAACATCACGTTACTTCCACTCACTACTACCAAATGCACTAACCCACTATTCTTCAATAAATCATAAAATTCTTTGCTAAAACCCGATTTGTCACCCCACAACATTCCATTCAATAATCCCGCTTCCATTCCCGGCAAACTCTGATTTACCACATATATCAAACTATCCCTTTTTACAAACTTATAAATCAAAACCAACCCAAAAATAATTATCCCAAACCAAATTTTATTTAGACCTCTCTGTTTCATTAAAACCCCTCAGTCCTTCGGACAGCTCCCCTTGATGAAGGGGAGCCATTTAAAAATTTAAGTAAAAAAATAAAGTTAAAAAATTTTGACGAAGATAATATTTTTTCAGCCCGCAAGCCGCTGAGTGGATTTTACGAAGGATGCGAGGACTGCAAAAAATTATTATCGAGTAAAAAAATTTTTTATATTCAAAATTACAACGCCACATCATCTTTAATCTTTTCAAATAATTTATCCCCAATTCCACTAACCAATTTCAACTCTTCAACATTTTTGAACCCACCGTTACTCTCTCGATAATCAATTATCCTAGCTGCCAAAGCTGGACCAATTCCACTTAAAGTATCCAATTGTTCTACAGTAGCCGTATTGATTCGGACTATTTTATTATCTAAATTAGTAGAGACACCCAATATTTCTTCACTTTCTACTTTCAACTTTTCACTTTCTACTTGATTTGGTATAAAAATCTTCTGACCATCAATTAACTTTTCCGCTTTATTCAAATTTTTCTCTACCCAGTCACGATCAGCATTAGCCGCCAACCCGCCAGCTGCCACCAAAGCATCATTAACTCGGTTATCACTATTTAGTTCGTAAACCCCAGGATTTACTACCTCCCCTCCTACATCAATCATTACCTTATTAGAAACTTGTACATCAACTACACTAGTTGGAGAAATATTTTTTGTCATTAATTTTACTTCGGCCTTCTCCCAAAAACTATCCTTAAAGTTCATACCAATTCCTACTATCACCAATAGTATTCCTAAAATTAATAAACCATCAATCCATTTAAACCTTCCCAACTTTTCCCTTAACATAAATATTATTCTATACTATTCTAATGACCCAAATTTTTAGTATTCTTCTATTTGTTTTCTCTACTCTCACTGGCTATTTAATTTCTGTCTCTTCACTATCAAATTTTATTCCTCAAATTATCGCTTTTGCTTCTATTGTTTTCCTCTTTATTAGTCTAACTAAAAAATATTTTTCTCTCCACTTAATTTCCTTCATTATCTGTTTAGTCATCTTCTACACCCAAGGTCTCACTTCACCCTTTTTCTTCCTAGTTTATTTTCTTCTCTTTACTGTCGCTTTCCAAAACCCGCCTACTGTCGCTCTCAGTCTTTCTTTATGTCTTATTCTTTTTTTAGGTCAATCACTTGATTCGGTTCAATCCCTGATCCCCCTACTTTCACTTCTTCTTATTACTCCCCTCTCGTGGTTTATTAGTAAACAATATCTCGATAAAACCAAAACCGACTCCGATATCTCTATCAGCGAAACCAATGTTCTTATGTGGCTCTCTCTCAAATTTAAAACTGGTATTAGTCAAATCATTGATAATTGCTCTGAAATTCTTTCTACCCCACTCACCCCCACTCAAAAAGATCAAATTAAATACATCAAAGCCTCAGCCAAATATCTACTTAATTCTTCGGAGAAACTCAAAAATGAAGTCGATCAACAATCCGATGATGAAGACTAGATTCATGAT
>CAZCWF010000083.1:0-2497 GCA_964502305.1 uncultured Gammaproteobacteria bacterium
CGGCAACGGTCAAAAGATCAGGTAAGTTGTCGATAGAGACGCCATTGATTTTTTTTTGGGATGATTGTTTCACAAGGTTGTCTTGTGATTCATTTTGTATATCCATTTGGTGGCTCCTCTTGTATCAAAATAATGTTTAACTGTATTCAGTTAATCACATTGGATATAAGTGTGTCAATAGCAAAAAAGTGGTAAAAATTAAATTTGGCGGTATTGATTTAGAAAAGGAAATTTATTTGTGGCATAATGGTTGTATGACTAATGGTGATTTAAATAAAAAAGATTTTAATCAGCCAAAGGCTGACTATCGGATTGCTTTTTTTGGGGTTAAGAGTTGGGAGAAGGAAATAATTGAGAGGGAAATATCTAATTTAGATACATTTGGAGTTGGTATTTTTAATGAAGAA
This sequence comes from uncultured Gammaproteobacteria bacterium, assembly GCA_964502305.1. GTDB lineage: Bacteria > Patescibacteriota > Microgenomatia > UBA12405 > UBA12405 > WARW01. The sequence goes on from CAZCWF010000083.1 coordinate 408, forward strand.
GTTCAAGATAATTTGGAGCTAGCAGCTAAATATGACATTATTTCACCATTTATCTATTCAACATTTGATGAGAAAGTTTTGAAGAAATTGCCAAATTTAAAAATGATTGCTACTAGATCGACCGGAATGGACCATATTGATGGTGCTTGCTGCAAAAAAAAGGGGATAGTGGTAGTTAACGTTCCGGTTTATGGTTCGAACACGGTAGCGGAATATGCGTTTGCATTATTGTTGGCAGTGACTCGAAAAATTGTGGTGGCTCATCAGTCGGTAGAGGATGGGGAGTTTAATCCAGAAGGATTGACTGGGGTGGATTTGTGTGGAAAAACATTGGGTGTGATTGGTTGCGGAAAGATAGGTCAAAATGTGATTAAGATCGCCAGAGGCTTTGGAATGAAAGTTTTAGGAGTTGATGGATATAGAGATCAAAAATTAGAGAAAAAGGCAGGTTTTAAATATGTGGATTTGGAAACTTGTCTTAAAGATTCTGATTTTGTGACATTACACGTGCCAGCAATTCCAGAGACTCACCATATGATCAACAAAAAAAATATTAAGCTGATGAAACCAGGAAGCTATTTGGTGAATACTGCTAGAGGGGCAGTGGTGGAGACAGAGGCAATTGTCTGGGCACTGAATAATAAAATTTTGGCAGGGGCGGGGTTGGATGTGACTGAAGAAGAAATGATGGTGGAGAGTATGAGTGTAGTAATGAGTAAAAAGATTACTAAGGATAATTTGCAGGATATTTTGAGTTTTCATATGTTGCGAGATAGGGATGATGTAGTGTTTACACCTCATAATGCTTTTAATACCAAAGAAGCGATTGAGAGGATAGTAAAGACAACAGTAGAAAATATTGAGAAATTTGTGTCTTGTTATAATAGGTTAGGTTAAAAATTTTTTATCTATGAAAGCAGTAATAATTTGTGGCGGTATTGGTTCAAAAATGTGGCCGATGAGTAGAAGTGTGTTACCAAAACATTTCTTACCTCTGATAAATGGCAAGTCTTTGTTTGAACTAAATTATGAATCCTTGAGAAGTAAATTTGGTCCAGAGGAAATATTTTTGCAAACTAATGAAAGTCAAGCAAAAATTGCTAAGAGTTTAAAATCAGAAATTCCAGAAGAAAATATTTTTATGGAACCAGAAATGAGGAATCAGGGTCCAGCAACAGGGTTTGCGGCAGCTCAGTTAATTAAAAGAGGCTTTGGAGATGAACCGTTTATTTTGGTTCAAGCTGATGTCTTAAGAGAACCAGTAGAAAAATTTATGGATATGATTAGTGAAGCAGGAAAATTAGCTGGAAGTGAAGGTAAATATATAACTGGTGGATTTGTGCCAGAAACTGTAGTTCGGGGAGTGGATTATTTGGTAAAAGGAAATTTAGTTTCTGAGGACAGTGGAGTGAAAATTTTTGAAGTGGCAGATTATATTGATAGAACTGAGGAAGAAAAGATAAAACAATATTTGGGAACTGATAAATTATTACTTCATGCCAATCATACAACCATGACACCAAATGGGTTGCTGGAGATGTATAAAAAGTACAAACCGGAGTGGTATCAGCCGTTGGTGGAGATTGCTAATGGAGGTAATATTTCCCTAGAATATGGGAAAATGCCAAAAGGAGCAATTGAGGAAGTGACTAGAATTGTGTATCAAAATAATGAAGCCTTGGTAGTGGAGTTGCCATTTAATTGGGTAGATTTTGGAACTTGGGAATCAGTGGCTAACTATATGAAAGAAAAAGGAATGTATAATGCTGAAGATATTTTTGAAGTTGATGCTAGCAATAATTTTGTCTATCGAAAGAACAAAAAATATGTGGCCATGATTGGAGTAGAGGATTTGGTGGTGGTAGATACTCCAGATGGTTTATTAATCACTAAAAAAGATCAAACTGGAAAAGTTGGACAGGTGGTAGATAAATTAAAGGAAGAAAATAGACAGGAATTGTTGTAAAAGCTATTTTAATTAGGTAACCAAAAACCCCTCCGAAAGGAGGGGTTTAAAGTTTAAGTAAGAATTAATTTATTTTAATTCGACTTGAGCGCCAGCAGCTTCTAATTTTGCTTTAGCATCATTA
>CAZCWF010000084.1:0-2475 GCA_964502305.1 uncultured Gammaproteobacteria bacterium
TCATTTGCTGCATTGTCCTGTAGCAACTCACCTATTGGACCTAAAACATCAATACCAGCCATACCAATAGCAATTGTTGGTATGAAGATTAAATTCATTAAACGTATTCGTTTTTTCGTTAATCCAATATATTGTTTATTGGTTCTTTTTCTGCCCACAAAGGCATCGATTTGTTAATTAACTCCTTTTCTACGATCTACGATCTACAGCCTAACATCTCCCTAACCATTGCTGGACAAAAAACGCTTTTCTATCCAAAGATTAAAAATCTTATCAAAAAACAACCAAAATCAGTCCAATCAAAAATAAAATTTGTTTTCAACTTTCCCCAAAATCAACTTAAAAAATTAATTGATCAATCAACTGTTCTCGTTCTCCCCTCACATCAAGAAAGTTTTGGCCTAGTTTTAATCGAAGCTTGGGCTAGAGGTAAACCTGTCATTACTAGTAATATTCCATCCCTTTCAGAAATCGTTAAAAAAACTAATGGCGGACTTATTTTTGACATAAACAAACCATCTGATCTCAACGTAAAAATCAATCAAATTATTAGCAATCCTTTACTTTCTCACCAACTCGGACAAAACGGTTTTAATTATGTTAAAAATAACTATACATGGTCAAAAGTTGGAAAAAACATCTGCCAAAGAATTTCATTATCATAGGAATTATTTTAATCATTCTAGTTTTAATCAGCTTTTTTATATTTAATTCCAAAAAGAACAAATACCCCGACAGTTTAGGTTTATATATCAAAGGTTCTGGTTATTATCTCGAAGTCGCTCAAACCGATAAAGATCAACAAAAAGGCTTATCTCAAAGAAATACTCTTTGTCGTAACTGTGGTATGTTTTTTGTCTTCAACAAAGAAGACGAACATTCTTTTTGGATGAAAGATACCTATATCCCACTTGATATGATTTGGTTGGACTCTACAGGGAAAATTGTCAAAATTATTACCAATGCTCAAACTGATTCTGAATATATTTACACCAATGACCAACCTGCCAAATATGTCATAGAACTCAACGCCGACGAAGCTCTCAAACTCAAACTTGAAGTTGGCGACACTATTCCACTTCCAAGTATCGATGATTTCCAAGAATAAAACACCCAATTTTTCCATCATTATTCCTAACTATAATGGAGCTGATTTTATTATCGACTGTCTTAGTTCACTTACCGCTGCCATAAAAAATTGTCCTAATTCAAAATTCGAAATCATTATCGTCGACAACAATTCCACCGATAACAGCGTTAAACTCGCTCAATCTTTTCTAAATAAAATTCATGAATCAAGAATCTTGAATCTTGAATCAAATACCGGATTTGCTGGTGCAGTTAACTACGGTATAAACCACAGTCAATACGACTATGTCGTTTTACTTAACAATGACCTAACTCTAAACCCAAATTGGTTTCAACTAGTTTCCAAACAAATTATTGATAACAACAACCCTAAAATAACCACTTTTTTTGGCACCGTTCTTAACAAAACTGGTGATAAATTTGAATCTCAAGGTTTAAAATTTTTTATTCACGGCAAATGTCTTAATATCTCTAACAACCAGCCTTTTTCTAAATCTACAATCTACAAACTACGATCTAACCAACTAGTTTGGGGTGCTCCTGCTGCTTTAATCGTTTATCAAAAAAATATTATCCAAAAAATTGGTCTATTTGACCAAGATTTTTTTGCCTACGAAGAAGACGTTGATTTGGCTTTCAGGTTAAACAAGCTTGGCTACCAAACTTTATATATTCCTCATGCCATTTCCTATCATCTCGGTGGTGGTACTAGCCGTAAAATGGGCAATTTCCGAAACCGCATGGATGCTAAAAACTGGATTTATATCATCCTTAAAAATTATTCCAAATCAGAAATTCTGAAAAATTTTTGTCCTATTTTTATTGAACGTCTTCGAAATTTATCTGGTCTGTGCAAATCAACCATAAAAATTTATAAATTGAAATCAATCTGGATTTTACCCAAAGATTTAATCAAAACCTACGGCGAGGTTCTAATCAAATTACCTAAAATGCTTCAAAAACGTCATCAACTTCAAAAGCTCATCAAATCTACTTTCTAACTTTCAACTTTATACTTTATACTAAAGATATGATTATTGGTATCGATATTTCTTCAGTTGGCTATCAAACTGGTGTTAGTAATTACACCCTCAATTTAGTCAAAAATTTAGTCAGTATTGATTCCAAAAATCAATATAAACTTTTTTATTCTTCTCTTCGACTTCCTGTTCCTTCAGAAATTAAAAAACTAACTGAAAAATCCAACGTCACCCTTTATCATTTTCGTCTTCCTCCAACACTTCTTCAAATTCTTTGGAACCAACTTAGATTATTCCCCATAGAACTTTTTATCGGTAAATGCGATATTTTTCATACTTCAGATTGGACTCAACCCCCAACCATCAAAGCAAAAACTATTGCCACTATCCACGATTTAACTCCATT
>CAZCWF010000085.1:0-2453 GCA_964502305.1 uncultured Gammaproteobacteria bacterium
TTTATTAAAGGTTCGGTTCCCGGAAGTTTCAACTCTTGGGTCACCATTAAAAAGACCGCTTAAACTATGAAAGCTCAAATTTATAATATTAAAGCTGAAAAGATCGGAGATCTTACTCTTCCAAAAGAAGTGTTTTCTGTCTCTGTTCCTGAAGTTCTTATAGCTCAAGCTATTCGTGTTACTTTAGCTAATCGTCGCTCTTCTTATGCTAAAACCAAAACTCGTTCTGAAGTTGCTGGTACCAGAAAGAAAGTCTGGGCTCAAAAAGGAACTGGTAATGCTCGTCACGGTAACCGAACTGCTCCAATTTTCGTCGGCGGTGGTGTTGCTTTAGGTCCTGATGGTAATCAAAACTATTCCTTAAAAATGAGCAAAGCTATGCGTCGTAAGGCTATCAAAGGTCTTTTAACCAAATTTGCCGAAGATAAAAAAATTCTCATCATCGATAATTTTTCCAAATTAGATCCTAAAACCAAATCAGGAATCAAATTGATTACTGGACTTAAGACCGCTGATGAAGTATTATCAAAAAGTCGTAAAATTGGGGTTATTACTACACAAACAGTCACTCCAGTCAAGCGAGCTTTTGGAAATCTCAAAGATATCAATTTGCTTTCTTTAAAGTCACTTGATATCTATTCTCTTTCAAAACAAAATTATTTAATTATCAGTCAAAAAGCTGTTAAACAGTTTAAATAAATCATGTCTCAAAACATTATTATTTTAAAACCAGTCATCACTGAAAAAGCCTTGGCTGCTCAACAGCTTCAAGACAAATATACTTTTTGGGTTGCTCCTCAAGTCAGTAAAAACCAAATTACCGCTTCTTTCCAAGCCGTTTTTGGTATTAAACCAGTCTCTGTTCAAACTACTACTCTCAAAGGTAAATTTAAGACTAATTGGAAAACCAGAAAAACCACCCAAAAATCTGATCGTAAAAAAGCTATTATTACTGTTCCAAAGGGAACCAAGCTTGAACTTCTTAAGCTTAATACCAAATAACTATGGCAATTAAATCTTTATTAACTATCAAAAAGAAAACTAGTGGCCGAGACACTCATGGTCACATTTCTATCCGTCATCGAGGTGGAGAACATAAGCGCTTTTTGCGTCAAGTTGAATGGAATCGTCGTCAATTCGATATTCCTGCCAAGGTTGTCGCTATTGAATATGATCCAGGTCGTACTGCTGATTTAGCTTTAATTGTCTATCAAAACGGTGCCAAAGCTTATATCTTAGCTACCACCAACATGCAAGTTGGCGATATTGTTGTTTCTTCTGAAACTGCTCCTATCAAAGACGGAAATTGTTTACCTCTCAAAAATATCCCAGTTGGTGTTCCTATCCATGCTCTTAGCTTTCAAGTTGGTAAACCAGCTCAACTTATCAAAAGTGCCGGTTCTGCTGCTTATGTTCAAAGTATTGATGGTAACAAAGCTTTAGTTAAGCTACCTTCAGGTGAAATCCGAATTTTCAATTCTGAGTGTCGTGCTACTATCGGTCAAGTTTCTAATTCTGATCATTCTAATCAAAAATTAACCAAAGCTGGTGAAATGCGCCACCGTGGTATTCGTCCAACTGTCCGTGGTGTTGCTCAGAATCCTCATTCTCATCCACACGGCGGAGGTGAAGGTCGTAGTTCTATTGGTATGCATCCAAAAACTAAGTGGGGTAAACCAGCCTTCCGAAGAACTCGAAAAGCTAAAAAAGCCTCTAATAAATTAATCGTTCAAAGGAGAAAAAAATAAAGTTCTAACTTTCAACTTTTAACTTTATAACTTTAAACTTAATTATGTCTAGAAGTTCAAAAAAAGGTCCATTTCTCGACCAAAACATTCTTGATAAATTAGCTAAAGGCGGCAACCAAGTTATCAAAACTTATGCTCGTCACAGTGCTATTGCTCCTGAATTTGTTGGACGAACTTTTGATGTTCACAATGGTAAAAAATTCATCAATGTTTATGTTACCGAAGATATGGTTGGACACAAATTAGGTGAATTTGCTCCTAGCCGAACCTTTAAAGGTCACGGTCGTGTGGTTAAAAGAGTTATTGAGAAAACGTAAAATATTATGGCTACTACTAAAAAAACTACTACCAAAGCCAAGGTTATTAAAACCAAAGCAATCAAAAAACCAGTGGAGACTGTTGCAGCTGTTAAACCAGTTGAAACTAAAACAGAAACTGTTTTTAAAACTGCCAAATACGTTAATAAAAACATTCAACTTTCTCCTCGAAAGTTGCGACTTCTAGTTAATGATATTCGAAAACTTTCTCCAGCCGAAGCTCTCAATCGAGTTAAATTCGTCAATACAAAAGCTGCTCGAATTTTGACTCAAGCTCTCAAAAACATCATTGCTGATGCTAAAAATAATTTTAACCTAGATACAAATTCGTTGAAATTTGATACTATCAAAGCCGACGAAGCTTTAAAAATTAAACGTATGGACAAGT
>CAZCWF010000086.1:0-2442 GCA_964502305.1 uncultured Gammaproteobacteria bacterium
TTACCAACCCAAATTGATCCAGAATCTTCTTCACCTTGACCATCGAGAGTAATAATGTTGGCTTCTTTGAATCCAGAACAATAAAAAGCACTAGCAGCATGAGCTAAGTGGTGGGGAATAAAAAAAGTCTTAATTTTTTCTGGGCCTGCGGTGCGGAAACCTTGGTCTTTGAACCAATCAAAAAGTCTGATAAGACCGACATAATATTCAGCAAAAGCGCCAAGCTCCCTAAACCCTCTTTTGGGGTTACCGTTTTTTAGATTTTCAAAAAATGATCGACAATAATAACCAATTGGATGACGATAACCAAAAGCAATGGCATCGATTTCTGATGGTTTTATATTTGCTTGTTTGAGGCAATAGATTATTGATTTTATGGGAATAATCCTGGGTGAATGTTTGAGACCGTTAAAGCGTTCTTCTTCAACGGCGGCAATTAATTTACCATCAATTATTAATGCGGCGGCAGAATTCCAAGACATGGGTGCGGTTAGACCTAAAATTTTCATAAGTTTATTTTAACGGTTAAATCTTATATTGGAAACTAATTTGAGGAATTGATTTGGACAAAATTTTATTTTTATAAAAATCTACTAAAGGAATAAGGATTTTTGGTGGTATAGTTAAACACCCAAAACTAAAAAACCAAAATTGGAATAAAAATAAATTGGATGGGTTGAATTTAATTAAATACCAAATTTCTCTGATTAAATATTGGTATCTGGTGTAATTTCTAATTTGAATCAAACCAACATAATTTTTGGTAATAAAATCTTTGATTAGATATTTTTGGATTTTTTGGAATTTGGTTTTTGAATAAATTGTTTGAACCATTTCGATCCAACTAAGTAAGGGTGATTTGTTGTAAATTGATGAAAGACTTCTGGTTTGGCTACTAGCTATGCGAACTGCAATATTATAATTTTTTAAAAAAACAATTGGATGGTCACGAAAAATTTGAGCGAATGGGTAGATGTGGCAAGGGAAAATATCGGGATGGAATGGAGTTTTTAAAAATTTGGTTCTGTAGGCTAATCCAGAAAGTTGATCAAGGGTTTCGAAAACTCGAATAACCTTTTTTGGGTTATCGGTAATTTTGACAATGGTATCTTTTTTTAAATTTAATGGTTTTTTGGCACGGACTGGAATTTTAATGTTTTTATCGAACCAAAAATAAGGTCGAGTAACAGCTCCAACTTTGGGGTTTTTAAAAGCAGCGATAGTGTTTTTGAGCGTATCTTGAGCCATGATGTCGTCTTGTCCCATGAGATAAAGTATAGGGGCGGTGACATATTGCCGGCCTCTCTCTAGATTGAGTGAATAACCAAGATTTTGTGAGTGCTTTTTAATTAAAATCCTTGAATCATTTATCTTTTTAATCGTTTGAATAGTCTTGTCAGTAGAAGCATCGTCACAAATAATGATTCTGAAATTTTTGTATGATTGGGAGAGGATGCTTTTAATCGTTGGAACAATGTATTTGGATCCATTATATGTTGGGATGAGAATGTCTGCTGTTGCCATTAATTTTAGTTATTTAATATTTTTTCTAAAATAGACTGATTATCAATTATCCAGTGATAAATTTCTTCAAGAGTTTGTTGTTTGTTTTTCTTACAAATCCAACCTGACAAATTTTCAAATTTTGTAGTATCAGATATATAGATTCGAATATCATCTGGCCTGTCGGTTGAATTTGAAGATATTTTGATGGTATTGTTGGTAATTTCTTGACATAATTTAGTTAGCTCAAGTAAGGAGATACTGTTTTCTACCCCCCCGCCGAGATTAAAAATTTGATTGTTGTATTTTGTTATATCTTGAATTTGGATTACAAGCGCTTGGTAAAGATCGTCGATGTCGATAAAATCACGAACTTGTTTGCCGGTACCACCAAAGCCAATGTATGACAACGATTGGTTTTTCCAAAAATGACGAGCTAGCCAAAGAACAATGATTCCTTGGTCAACCTTGCCCATTTGCCATGGACCAGTAATTATACCGCAACGATTAATTATCGCCTTAATCTGGAAGCTGTTGATGTATTCTTGAATTAAGAGTTCTGAGGCTAGTTTGGTGGCACCATAAAGTGATCGGTGATTTCCTAAGGGAAATTTTTCGGAAATGCCATTTGATGAAATTCCTACCATATCTTGTTTTGATGATATTTCAAATCGACTATTAGTTTGGGTAAAATTAATTTGATTTAATTCTTCAATTGGGTAGACACGACTAGTGGAAAGGAAAATTAAATCTGTATGATTTTTTCTAACAAACTCAAGAAGATTAATAGTGCCAATTAGATTAGTGTGAAGAGAGTACTCTGGTGAATTTATTCCAGCTAAAACTGACGGTTCAGCAGAACAATCAATAACTAAGTCTATTGACTGTTTGAATTGAAAATCCTGGGAATTCCTAGCAGAGGAAAATCAAATTTATTAT
>CAZCWF010000087.1:0-2392 GCA_964502305.1 uncultured Gammaproteobacteria bacterium
CCAACTAAAAATTCTACTTTGGCAAAATCGTCATATTTAATTTGATCCATAGCCAATTTTATCAAACTAAAATGTGATATGCTTATAGTAATCCCCATTATTAGTTCAATTCTTTATGCAAGTAAATCAAAGTATATTTCGAGGCTATGATATTAGAGGTTTAGTCAACCAAGATTTGTCTGCTGAGCTTTATGAACATTTGGGTAAAGCCCATGGAACTTTCCTTAAAAATTTAGGTATCAATCAAGCTGTTGTCGGTTATGATTGCCGAGCTACTAGCCCAGAATATAGTGAAGCTTTTATTCGTGGTTTAACTTGGACTGGAATTGATGTTGTCAATATCGGTCTAACCATGGTGGGAATTTTTTATTGGTCTCAATATTATCTTAATATCAAAGGTGGTGCTTTTATCACCGCTTCTCATAATCCAGCTGAATATAACGGTGTTAAATTAGCCTCTGATTTGTCCGAAACTTTGGTTAGCGAAGGCATTCAAGAACTTAAAAATATGGTTTTAAATGAAACCTACTCTCAAGGTGAAAAAATTGGTACTGTCACTCAACAAAAAGTCGATGATGCTTATTTTAAAGATATTTTGTCTCGTTTCAAGAATTTTAAACCAATGAAAGTTCTTATTGATGGCAGCGGTGCTACCGCCGGAACCATTGTCCCTGCTGCCTTACGCAATGCTGGATTTGAAGTCATTGAAAAAAATTGCCAAATTGATCCAACTTTTAGCCTTGGTACTCCAGATCCTACCGAATCAGCTGTAGCTAAAAGAATTTCTCAAGAAGTCATTGAAACCGGTGCTGACATTGGTTTCACTTATGATGCCGATGGTGACCGTATTGGCATGGTCGATGACCAGGGTGGCATTATTTGGAACGATATTATCGTTGCTCTTATGGCTGCCGACGTCTTGGCTTATCATCCAAACTCAACTATTACCTTCAATACTCTTTGTTCCAAATTAGTTCAAGAAACCATTCTCAAAAATGGTGGCAAACCCAATATGGTCCGTACTGGCCATTCCTTTGTTAAAAAATATAATAAAGAAGCTGGCGGAGCTTTCGCTGGTGAACTTTCGGGCCATTTCTTCTTTTCTGCAGATTTCTATAATCACGACGATGGATTTTATTCCACTGCCAGAATGTTAGATTATCTCGGACGAACTGGTCAAAAATTATCCCAAGCCGTAGCGGCCTTACCTCAATATATTTCTAGCCCAGAAATTAAAATTGGCTCACCTGACGATCAAAAAGTTGCTCTCATGGATAAAATTGCTCAAGTTTTGGAAAAAGATTATCCCCAAGCCGAAATTATTTCTGATGAACGTCGGGCTGGTGATGGTGTTCGACTTGAGCTTGAAGATGGTATGTTTGTTGTTCGTTATTCTCAAAATGGTCCCTATATTACCATCAAATTCGAATCCCGAACCCAAGAAGGTTATGAGACTTTGAAAAAATACATTAACCGATTACTTCATTCCTATCCAGAAGTCGATTGGAGCTATGGAGTTAATGTTGAGAGTTTAGAATAATTAGCTCCAGACTTTTAAACAAGACTAATGGATATTAATCTCACAACAATTATTTATCTTAATATCACTAGCTGATGGCAATAGAAAAGGAATCAATTTTTAAAAATTTTTTTGAAATTGCTAATCAATGTCCAGAACAATTCAGTATAGGGTGTGATAGTTTAGTTAACTACCAGTTATCAACTAAAGTAATTGATAATATAACTCAGGCCCTTGATGCTGGTAGAAATATAGTTTTAGTTACCAACCATCAAAGTTATTTTGAAATTGAAACCCAGAGACACTTTTGTAGTCAAATTAATCAATCTTTAGGTGGAAAACTTCAATCATATTTACTTTATTCTGCTCCAGCTGTTGCTCGTAATGTTGGCCCTTTACTTCAATTGCGGAGTAAAACTCTGAATCTGGATTAAATATGCTGGGTATTATCCGAGATGTTGACACTATTCATCCTCTATATCAGTCTAGTATTGATGAAAAAATGAAAAAACAAAATAGAGATAGTCGTCGTATTTTTGCTCAAGCAATTAGTGGTAATGGACATTTAATTGTTTGTCCTTTCGAAGCTACCTTAAAGGGTGGACGAATTAACCCTGATACAGGTAAAATAAACGGAATTCAGCTAGTAGATGAATCTTGCTTAGATATGTATATCAAACGTAATTTTTTGATTCTTCCTTGTGGTATCGATGGTTCCTATAACCTTATTGACCCAGAAACTCATTTACCAAGTAGGGAATTAGTAGAATCAATCACAATCCAACCTTCAAAAAGAAAAATAGTTAATTTTAGTCTTGGTGAGTTTATTGATCCTATTAGCCAAAAAGAGCTAGAATATAGTAACCAACAAAT
>CAZCWF010000088.1:0-2363 GCA_964502305.1 uncultured Gammaproteobacteria bacterium
AAACAATTTTAGAGTTTCTTTTGTAGGCGTTCTTGATTCGGTTTTGAACAGTTTTGGAATTGCATAGTAAATAATCTGGGCGTTGGCCATAAATAAAATCAGTTTTTTGATATTTTTTTAGGATGGGAGAAATTAATTGAAATTGTTTTGGGGTTTGGTAGAGGTATCGGTTAGTGTTGTGAAAATAACAAACAAAAAGAGTTTTAGGTGGGGTGAGTAAACAATGGCCAATAGTGGAAGTAGTAGAGATAACTATGTTGTATGATGAAAAATCAAACTTTTCTAAAGCTAAGGAATAAAATGGAGTATAAAAAATTGGATTTTTTTGGCTAAAAGGGAGATGATTAATTTGAGAAACATTTATATTGATTTTTTGAGGCAACCAGGTAGTTTTTTTTGGTTGATAGACCAGAGTAAAAATATCAGCGTCGGGATAAATGGAAAGGATATTTAGAAGAACTTTTTCGGCGCCACCCCACTGATTGAGCCAGTCGTAAAAAATAGCAATCTTTGGGCTTTTAATTTCTCCACCAAAGGTGGACTTCACTTCGTTTTGCAATTTTTAATTTCTAATTTCTAATTTAAGACGTCTTGGTAGACGGAAAAAGTTTGTTTGGCAGTAGTTTCCCAAGAATATTTTCGGACTTGTTTAATACCTAAATCTAAAAGTTTTTGTCTTAATTTTGGGTCTTGATGGAGTTTATTAATTTGGTCGGCAAGCTCGTGAGAATTGTTGGGGTCAAAATATAAAACTGAATCTTGATAAATTTCAGGAAGACAACTGGCATTGGAAGAGATAACGGGACAATTGAGAGCCATGGCTTCAAGCCCGGTGAGACTAAAGCCTTCCATGAGCGAGGGATGAACTAAAGCGATGGCTTGAGAGTAGATTTTTTTAAATTCAGTGTCAGGAATAAATCCGAGAAACTCGATTTGTTTGTAGACATGGTATCTTTTGGCTAACCTTTCAATTCTGTCGGTAAAATAATTTCGGGCACAAATAATTTTTAATTTAATTTTTGGCAGAAGTTTGAGCGCTTCAATAATAACTTTAATGTTTTTGTGAGGGTATAAATTACCGGTATATATAATGTAGTTTAATGGTTTGTCTTGAATTTCAGAATTTTGATTGAGTTGATTAATTTTAGTTAAAAATCCAGGGTCGACAGCTTCGTGAGTGGTGGTAATTTTTTGAGGTGAAACTTTAAAATTTTTAATAATATAGTCACGCCAAAAATCACTTGGGACAATAATAGTGTTAGTTTTGATAGTGATTTCAGTGAGGATCATATAGAAAAAATGTTTGATCCAGTAGATGGTGGCATTTCGAGTAGTATTTCGACGGCCTTTGAAAAAGTGTTTGATAAGATCATGGATAGTAACAACTGATTTACCAAAGTAAAGAATAGGTTTATTGAAATGAGTGAAATGAACTAAATTTGGATGAAGTTTATAAATAACAAAAGGAAGGAAAAGCTGTTCAGAAATGGAGTAATGCTTAATAGTAGTGATGACATAATCAAAATTGTCCCCTAGGTCAGATTTAACCTCAGTTTCGAGATCAGGGTAAATAATTAAAGTAAAATTATATTTAGAAAATGAGGGGAGTTTGGTTAAGGCCAAGAGTAGATTTTTGGTGTAACGACCGATGCCAGTGTGCTTGGGGCCATAAAGTCTGGCGTCAATAACAATGTGAGGTTTTTTATTCATAGAGTGGTTTATTTTAGAAGATTTTAGGTTATATTGAAAGAATCGTATATTATTTGCCTATTTTTGGGTAATTTTTAAAAATATTGTCTGTTAGCAGTCAAATTTGTGGTCTGCTAATATATCAAACTGATTTTAAATATATAAAACTATAAAAATTTAGCCTTAAAAATACGTTTGAACTCTAGTAATTTAATACCTAATAAAACTATTTTTTGGGTTGGCCAAGAATAATTTTTGAATAAGTTTCTTTGGTAAAAAATCCTCATAGCATCGGTGCTGGATTTGGCAGCCAAAATTTTAGTGGCACGATTGGCTTGGGTGATTTTTTGACTTTGTTTTTTGATTCCAGAAGAGACACCTTGGAAATGAGTGATCTGGCAATTGGGGTTGAAATAAAGATTGAATTTGTGCTGTTTTAGCTGATAGCAAAGATCTAAATCTTCACCATAGAAAAAGTAGTCTTCAGACCACCAATTAATTTTTTGACCAACATCACGTTTGATCATGAGAAATGCACCGACACAGGCTTCGATGGGATGAATTTTGGTTAGATCTAAATGACCTAAGAAATAACCATTTAGAAACGCGGAATTTGGAGAAAGTTTATAGAGACCAGTGAAATAACAGAAAGAGCGCCAGGGGGTGGGAAAACC
>CAZCWF010000089.1:0-2265 GCA_964502305.1 uncultured Gammaproteobacteria bacterium
GAAAGATTGAAAATACCACTAACCCCAGTGATAATAAAAAAGTTTGCTAATGGGGAGATTTATATAAGAGTAGAAAAAAAAGTTAGGGGCGATGATATTTTTATTATTCAAACAATGTCGCAACCAGTAAATGATTTGTTGATGGAGACGTTGATTTTGGTTGATGCCTTAAGAAGGTCGTCGGCTAGACGAATTAATTTGATTTGTCCACAAATGGCTTATTCTCGGCAAGACAGAAGAACACAGTCACATGAGCCGATAACGGCCAAATTAGTGGCCAATTTGATAACTAAAGCCGGAGTTGATAGATTAATTACGGTGGATTTACATGCGGACCAGATTCAGGGATTTTATGATATTCCGGTTGATCATTTGGTGGGTTATCCGTTGTTGGCCAAAGAAATTGTCAAAGAAAAATATAAAGATATTGTGGTGGTTTCGCCGGATGTGGGTGGTGTGAAAAGAGCTAATAAACTGGCTGATTTGTTAGGAGCACCAATTGCAATTATTGATAAAATCAGAAAAGAACATAACAAGTGTGAAGTGGCTCATTTGGTGGGTGAAGTAAAAGGGAAAACGGCAATTTTGATTGATGATATTATTGACACTGGTGGTTCAATAGCTGGAGCAGCTAATACGGTAAGAGAGTTTGGAGCAAAAAATATTGTGGTTTGCGCCACTCATGCATTATTAAATGGGGAAGCAGTTTCTAAATTGAATGAATGCAGTGCCGACAGAGTGATTTTATTGGATTCGGTACCGATTCCAAAGGAAAAAAAAATTAAAAAGATGAAAATAGTTTCTTTGGCACCATTATTAAGTAAGATTATTGATAATGTCCATAACGAAAGGTCACTTGGAGAACTTTTTAAATGGGAAGATCAAAGAAAAATATTGTAAAATGGAATCATGATATAGATAGTTTTTCCTGCCGGTTTGAGTTAATAAATTTTTTAAAGGAGTTTTATGGTTGATAAACAAATTAGAGATTTAATCCAAAAAGAACAGGAAAGACAAGATACTGTAGTATCTTTGATTCCGTCAGAAAATTTTGCTTCTGATGAAGTAAAAATGGTTTTAGGAAGTTGCTTGACAAATAAATATGCTGAGGGTTATTCAGGTAAAAGATATTATCAGGGAAACGGTATTATTGATGAAGTGGAGAATTTAGCTATTGAAAGGGGTAAGAAATTATTAGGAGTAGAGCATTTGAATGTCCAACCTTATTCTGGAAGTCCGGCTAACAGCGCAATTCAAATGGCACTTCTTGAAAGAGGAGATAAAATTTGTGGTTTGAAACTATCAGCTGGAGGGCATTTGACTCATGGTCATCCAAAGATTACTTTTTCGGGAAAGTTTTTTGAAAGTGTTCAATATAATGTAGAAGAAGATGGAAGAATTGACTATGAAAAGCTCGAAGAATTAGTTTTAAAAGAAAAACCAAAAATGATTATGGCGGGGACAACGGCTTACCCTTATATCTTGGATTTTAAGAGGTTTGGGGAGATTGCTGATAAAGTTGGTGCTTGGTTGGTGGCTGATGTGTCACACATTATTGGTTTGATTGTGGGTGGGGTACATCCAAGTCCAGTACCATATGTTCATTTGGTGATGAGCACAACTCACAAGAGTTTACGTGGCCCAAGAGGAGCATTTATCGGAATAACTAAGAAGGGTTTAGAAAAAGATGAAAAATTGGCTGAGAAGATTGACAAGGCGGTGTTCCCAGGAATGCAAGGCGGCCCTCATGAAAATAATATTGGGGCATTGGCGGTAGCTTTTGCTGAGGCAGATACACAAGACTTTAAAGATTATGCGGTTCAGGTGCTCAAAAATGCTAAAATGTTGGCGGAAACTTTAAAGAAAAATGGTTTACGGGTTTTTGGAACCGAAAATCATTTGATGGTGGTGGATGTGGGTTTAGAAAAAGGTAAAGAAATAGCAGTGAAATTGGAAGAAAATGGAATTGTGTGTAATGCTAATACAATTCCGCACGAGCAAGGGAGTCCATTAAGACCATCAGGGATAAGAATTGGAACTCCAGCCATGACAACCAAAGGGTGGAAGGAAAAAGAGTTTGAAGAATTGAGAAATAAAATGGCGGGGATAATAAAAGGTTAAACCCTTCAGTCTCACTTTGTTTCGACAGCTCCCCTTGAAAAAGGGGAGCAATTTTTTTTGAAAAGATTTAATTCTAAAATTTTTTGTTACAAATTTTTCCACTGGAAAATCAATGTGGTCGCCCACGTTGAAACACGTTCCAAA
>CAZCWF010000090.1:0-2149 GCA_964502305.1 uncultured Gammaproteobacteria bacterium
GCTATTATTTTTGGGTTTGGTAATAATTACTTTTTTGGTGTTTAGTACAGTATTTGATCTGAAATATATGATTTTGCCTGATTTTTCGACGGCGATATTGATTGGGTGTAGTGTGGTTTTGATTTTGGTTGGAGCGATTAATGAATTTCCCTTACACTTGGGACTAGCGGCGATTGGCGCGAGTGGTTTTTTGGGGTTGTTGTATTTAATAACAAAAGGTAAAGGGATGGGTTTAGGAGACGTAAAATTGGCTGTTTTTATGGGATTATTTTTGGGTGGCGAAAAAACTATATTAGCTTTTTATATTGCGTTTATAACTGGGGCGATGGTTAGTTTAGCCTTAATGATTTTTAGAAAGGCTAATAAAAAAAGTTTAATTGCTTTTGGTCCATTTTTAATTTTGGGAACTTTTGTTTCTTGGTTTATTGGAGATAATATAATCAAGTTTTTAATTTCTAATTTTTGGTAAAAGAAGATAAAATGAATTTAATGAAAAGTGATAAGGGATTTACTTTAGTTGAATTATTATTAGGGATGACGATTGTGATTGTTTTGGCAATGACGATGATTGGGATTTTAAACCCTATTGCTTTGACGGGCAAAGCCAGAGATTCAAAAAGAAAGGAAGATTTAAATAAAATGAAAATTGCTTTTGAGGAATATTTTAATGATAAAGGGACTTATCCTTTTATGGCGAGTTTAGATGCTTGTAATCAAAAAGTTAATTGTGGAAAGCCAATTGTTGGAATGAGCAATTATCTAAAGAATTGTCTTTGTGATTCATATGGTAATCCGTATAGATTAGTTTTAAGTACAAAATGGTTTAAGATTGTAACTAATCTAGATAATAAAGAAGATAAAGATATCCCTGATGGTTGGTATACCGACAGTCAAAGTTATTCGAATTCTGGTTTTGAAACAAATGACGTTAATTATGGGGTATCAAGTTCAAATATACTTTGGTATGAGAGATCATTAACAAGTAATTGTAATATAACAAGTTGTTTTTCTGGAAATTCTTGTAATGAACCACCGTTGGATTTGGGTTGCAGTGCATTAAGAGGAGAAACTTGTTATATGTCTAGTTACAATCCTGATACTAATATTAGTTTATGTAATGATATTAATTGCCAAGTCCCCTGCTGTGGAGCTGGTTGTGAGGAAGAATAACGAAGTTATAAAGTTAAAAGTTTTAAAGTATAAAGTGAAAAATAAAAAAAATAATATAATTTTGGAAATAGGAATGATTGTGGTGGTTTTGGGTTTTTTGGGATGGATTACTTGGGGCCAGTTTAGTCTGGCAGGAGCTAGATCTAGAGATGTGGAAAGAAAAACAAGTTTACATGAAGTATCGAAAGTAGTTAGACTTTTTTATAAGGATTATGGTGAATTGCCGACAGAAGAGTCATTAAATTCTTTATGGGGTAAGGAATGGAAAGATGGTGACTATACCTATATGACGACAGTTCCAAAAGAAAACTATTTGGAAAATAAAGAGTATTGTTATAAAGTTAGCGACGATGGTTTAGTTTTTTATCTCTTTGCTGATTTGGAAAATAAAAAAGATCAGGATTGTTCTTCTGGTTTGTGGGAGTGTAGTAATAATTATTATTGTTACCGTGATGAGTTGGAAGTTACCGAAGAAATAAATTAAGAATTGTAGTAGGTTTTTTTTCGGTTAGAATTAATTAGTGAATAACAAAGTTTTGAATGGTTTTAGTCTAATTGAAATGATTGTGGCCGTTACAGTCATTTTAATTTTGACAGGAATAGGAATAACTAACTTTTCGACTGTGACAAGTGATAGGAATTTGAGGTCAGCAACTAATGAGATATTGGTTTGGCTAAATAGTGCGAGAAATTTGGCAGTAACTGGACAATTACCTAACGAAACTTTAGGTCTAAAGTTTGTAAAAGTAACGGTAACTGGATCTGGAGTAACAGCAGTGGCTATCGACGATAATGATGTTTCTGAAACTTTTTTCAGCAACAAATTGACAAACAGTGATAGCTTTACTGTTTCAGTAAATGTTGGCGGAACTACTACCCCTTCTTTTGGATTTAATAAAGCTACAGGGAGGTTGCTTGATGAGAATGGTAACTTTATCAATGGTCCAGTTAGAATTGTCTTAGATAATGGAGGAAGTTC
>CAZCWF010000091.1:0-2123 GCA_964502305.1 uncultured Gammaproteobacteria bacterium
ACTTGTCCCGGACAAATCCTTGGTTCACTCAAACTTTTCTGTGACACCCTCGAAATCAAAGGTATTTCTGACAAAACTATCCAAAAACTTTATCAAAAAAATTTAATTAAATTACCTGGTGATTTTTACCACCTCAAAGTTTCCGACTTTGCCAACATCCCTGGGCTAGGGGACAAATCCGGGACCAATATTGTCAACGAAATCCAAGCTAAAAAAACCTTAACCCTCAAACAAGTTTTAGACGCCGCCACTATTCCCAACTTTAGTTCTCAACGAATCATTCAAATTATTAATGCTGGGTTTGACACTCCAGAAAAGATTCTAAATATTACCATTCCTCAACTAGAGGCTCTTCCAGGAGTTCAAATTACTCTGGCTGAAAAAATATATCACGGCATCCAAAACCGAAAAGATTTCATTCAATCAATTTTAGATAATGTTGTTATTCATGAATCTAAAATCATAAATCATGAATCTAAAATTTTTGGAAAAAATTTTGCTATTACCGGCACCTTATCTGTCCCCAGAAAAATATTAGAAGAAAAAATTATTTCTCTTGGTGGTAAATTATCTTCATCTGTTACCTCCAATACCGATTATCTACTTACCAATGAAGCAGAATCTAATTCATCAAAATTTATTAATGCCAAAAAGTTCGGCACAAAAATCATAACCGAAACCGAATTTAACCAATTAGTAGACTAACCATTTGATTGCTAACAAACCAGTCAAATTTTATTTTTCCTATCTTTAGGTATATTTTAATATCAAAATCTATCTAAATAAGTCATAAACGATCATTAATCCGATGCTAAAATACAATTAATGAAACTCATCTTTGGTTTAGGCAACCCTGGGAAAACTTATCAAAATACTCGCCATAATTTAGGCCAAAAAATTATCAAAGATTTCGTTACTAAAAAATATAATCAAAATCTAAACCCAAAGAAAAATCTTGATGCCGAAATTTTTGAGACAGGGCAGGGGAGTCAAAAAATAATTTTTGCTATTTCTACTGGGTATATGAATAATTCCGGCATTCCGGTCCAAAAAATCTCCCAATTTTATAAAATCGATCCACCCAACATTTATATTATCCATGATGACCTTGATTTAGAGGTAGGGGATTATCGAATTCAATTTGATCGCTCTGCTGCTGGTCATAATGGTATCAAATCAATCATCGAAAATTTAAACACTCAAACTTTTCATCGAATTAGAGTTGGAATCGCTAAACCAAAAAATAATATTCCCATCGAAGACTACGTTCTTCAATCATTCACTTCAGAAGAGTTATCCGTGTTAGACTCCACCACCACTAAAATTTTTGAAGAAATTTCAAAAATTATTATTTAAAATTGGGCTCATAGTTAAACGGTATAACGCGTCATTCGCATTGACGTATTCTGGGTTCAATTCCCAGTGGGTCCACTCAAATTATGGTTAAACTTATCAAATCAATCGCCAAATCAGTCAAACACGGTCTTAAAAATGACCCAGAAATCCAACGTCTCAAAAATAAACACCCAAAATTCTTTCACTTTATAAAAAAACGTCTTAATTCAAACGAAAAATATGGTCTCCATTTTACTATTGGCATTATCTTTACTCTCATTTTTATTTATATTTTCTTCGGTATTCTCCAAGAATATATCGGCCAGGAAAATTTAGTTCAGTTCGATCTTAGAGTTATCAATTTATTTGCTACTTTTCGTTATCCTCAACTTAACCAACAAATGTTATTTATTACTTATCTTGCCAAAGGAGAAGTGATAATTGTTGGTCTCGTTGTTTTTTCTTTTATTTTCTACATTTATAAAAAATGGCGATTCCTTTATACCTTACTTATATCCGTCGGCATCGGAGAACTATTCGTCTGGATCATAAAAAATATTGTTGAAAGGCCCCGACCTCCACTAACCGACGCCTTGGTTGCCGAATCAAGTTATAGCTTCCCTAGTGGTCACACCTTTGTTGCCATCGCTTTTTATGGGCTCTTAAGTTATTTCATTATCCAATCAGAAAAACACAAAAGCCTTAAAATAATTAGTGTTACCCTTTGTCTAATTTTAATTTGTTCCATCGGTATCTCTCGTGTTTATCTTGGTGCTCACTGGCCATCT
>CAZCWF010000092.1:0-2055 GCA_964502305.1 uncultured Gammaproteobacteria bacterium
TGATGGTGGCTCATCGTGATATCAGCCGTTACATCTCTCCAGTCTATCCATTTTTATTCTTGGCTTTTGCCAAATTTTTAAATAAAAAATCCATCAAAATTATTCTTTTACTCTTGCTCCCGGCTGTAGTTCTTTATGGTATAAATTTTGTCTGTGGTAACGTGGCTCCAATTTCTGATTGGACTAATTATCTCTAAGAGATATAAAATTTTCCGTCTTCTTCGGTCAGCAAATCTTTTATTAGCATCATTGATAGGGTAGTTGAAATTTCTGTAATGTTCTTTTTGATTATTTGACAAATTTCATCACCTGTCATTGGTTCACTTTCTAACAAATCAATTATTATTCGCTCTAAATCAGTTAAATCACTATAGTCTTTAAATAAATTTTCTTGATTTGGCATTTCAATTTTATCTTCAAAAATATCCGTTGCCTTCGTCAACATTTTTGCCCCACCACTTTTTATTAAAAAATTTGTTCCTGCCGAAGTTTTAGAATTTATCGGTCCTGGTACTGCCAATAATTTTCTTTTTTGCTCTAATGCCAATTTTGCTGTAATCAAACTGCCAGATTTTATTCCACCTTCAATTACCACCACCCCTAAATTAGCTAATCCTGAAACTATTCTATTTCGTTGAGGAAAACTCCAGTTTGTCGCTTTAAATTCCGGGTCGTATTCCGATATTACCAATCCACCTTTTTCTAAAATCTCGGTATAAAGTTTGTCGTTGTCACTTGGGCAAGGCTGGTTTAATCCGCCACCCAAAACAGCGATTGTTTTACCACCATATTCCAAACATTTTTTATGTGATTCTGTATCAACTCCGTACATAAATCCCGAAATTACCGTTGTTTTTCGACTCACAATTTCTGGCATAATTTTATCTACCACTTCTCGTCCATATCGGGTTATTTGTCGACTTCCTACAATTGCTACTATTTTTTTAAACAAATTATCATTCCATTCACCCCGAAAATATAATTTTTCTGGACATTTTTTAATTTCCTTCAAGCTTTTTGGAAAATCTTTTTGCTCAATAATTTTTATTGCCCACTTCTTCCACTCATTCATAATCAATATAGATTTTTATAATGTTTTATCCTCTCAATACATTTATCTTCATTCAATACAATACATACGGCATCAATTCTATATTTTGAAAAGTTTTTAACTAATTCTTTTTCTAAAATTAAAAATGATTCAGCTACTTTTTTCACTTTACTTAATTTACTTTTTGTTATCATCTCTTCCGGACTTCCATATTTATCGCCATTTTTTAGTTTAACTTCTACAAACACTAACCAATCATTGTCTGACATGATGATGTCAATTTCACCTAATTTATTGGAATAATTTGATTCAATTAATTTAAATCCATTTTTAATTAAAAAATTTCTAGCAATTTCTTCTCCCTCTTTGCCTTTTTTATAATTAAAAATTTTGTTTTTATTTTCCATAAAAGTTTCCCTTTTTAAGGGAAATACCGGTTTATCCGGAATGGGTTTTGTTCAATTTTATTTATCATTTATTTTAGTCATTAAAAGTTAGATATTAGAAATTTTTATTTATTCCTCCGATTTAACTCGATACTGTAACGCTTCAGCAATATGATTTTCCTTAATATAACTACTTTTATCCAAATCCGCAATTGTTCTTGCCACCTTTATTAACCGAAAATAAACTCTGGCCGACAAATTAAATTTATTTACTGCCTGTTTCAGTAATAAATTTGCACTATCAGTTAAACAGGCAAAAGACTTCAAATGTTTATTTTTCATGTCCGCATTGCAATGAACATGTTCCAATTCTTTAAATCTTTCACTTTGAATTTTTCTCGCTCCAATTACTCTTTTCTTAATTATTATTGATTTTTCATTGGTATTATTATCCGTATTTACCATCAAATTATTTACATCTACCGCTGGCACTGTCAGATGTAAATCAATTCTATCCATAATCGGACCAGATAACTTTTTTCTATAATTTAAAATCTGCAAACTGCTACATTTACATTCTTTTTTTGGATCACCTAAATATCCACACGGGCAAGGATT
>CAZCWF010000093.1:0-1995 GCA_964502305.1 uncultured Gammaproteobacteria bacterium
ATCATTTAAAAAATTACCCCCTGTTGTTGATAAAGAATAAATAAAAGAATGACTAAAAGAAAACCCATATGACCGATAGTAGAACCGGTAATTCGATGAATTCCTTTTTTGAGGGTAATATAGCCATCAATAAAAAGAACAACTAAAATAAGGCTAAAGATAACAATTCCAAGAGTTTTATTTAAAGTTAAGGGATTAATATATTCTTGGGTTTGATTTTGAGATAAGACTTGGTTTTCGCTTAGTTGGTTGGAATTGATAACTATTTCATCAGACGGGGATAAAATCTCTTTTGAGGTAGATTCTGATTGAGTGGTAGCAACAAGAGGGGTACCAAAATGCTGAACAACTAAGGTAGTTTTAATACCTCCAAGAGTACCGTTAACAACTCCAATGCCAATTTCTTGATATTTTGAATTGATAATATTTTCTCTATGAGTTGGAGAATTCATCCAAGCTTTTATAAGTGAATCAGTGTCATAGAAATCTCTAGCTAAATTTTCACCGGCAACTGAATATTGATAACCAATAGACCTAAAGAAATCCCATGGAGTTTTTCCGCTGGGTGAAGTATGGGCCCAATAGTTCTTGGCAAACATATCTTCGGCTTTTTTGGTGGCAGATTGGGAGAGCAATGAATTATAGGTGAGAGGTTTTAAACCTAGGTTAGTTCTTTCTTGATTGGTTTGATCAAAGACTTTTTGAGCAGTAATTTCAGAAGAATAACCTAAAACCCCAGGCTTAATATAAGTTAAAGATCTAATGAAGAGTTGGTTAAGAAGATAAAAACCAACTAACAACATCAAAAAACCGTTTTTTAAAATACCGGCGCGAAAATTATTTTCTGGTTTGGGAATAAAAAAATGAGACCAATGACGTTTCACACTTAACAGTATAGATTATTTTGGATCTTTTTTGGAAAAATATTTTTTAAAAAGTGGAACCAAAACAAATTTGTAGATTAAAAAACCAAGTAAAATTCCCAAAAGATCAATTAAAGTATCAGTGAGTTTTGGACTACGACCTGGAGTAAATGATTGATGAATTTCATCACTAACTCCATAAATGTAAGCAATTATAATGGAGATTAAATTGGAATTAAGGGCAAAATTAATTAAGACAAAAAGAACGGCGTATTCGATTAGATGGAAAGATTTGAGAATAAGAAAACGATACCAATAAGAACTACCACCAATTCCGGTGGTCTGACGAGTAGAAAAATAAAAGATAACCCCCATCCAAAATAAAGCAGGGAGAAAACGAATTATTTTTTTCATTTTCTGTTTTTAATTTTCTTAATTTGAGTAATGATAACAGGCGAAGTTAAAAGCAATCCCCCGCCAATAATAAAAATTAGTGGTAGATAGTTTTTTTTATTACTAACGACAGTATCCATATCGGCAAGAGTTGAACCAAGAGTTAAACCATTATTAGAGGTCGAAGTTGGGGTAATTTCAAGAAAACTAGATTCGTCGGCTGGTTCAATAATAGCTGATTCAGTGGCATTATCATCATCTGTATATTTGGTACTATCTGGAGTGGGAGTGGGGGTAAAACTGGAAGTTGGGGTAAGTGTGGCGGTAGGGGCAGTATAGCAATTGGTAACATTAACATAACCTTTGGTAATACTAGCCTGACACCAACTACCATTAATAGACGACCAAGAATAATCTAAGGTATATTTATTATTTTCGTAAACTCGCTGAGAAACGACATTCCCAGAATTATTAACCAAACTAACAGTATCACCGTCTTGATTTAATAAATTAGAAAAATCAAAAGTGGCATAGCTATTTGCAGATATAGTAAGATCTGAAATACTACGTGAATTGGAAGCGTTATCTGAAACTTTCCAACCAACTAGTTTAACTGGATATGAATTATTATTGTAAATTTCAATCCATTCAATAGTGGAATAAGGCATAAATTCATTCAGACTAATACCTGAAGTTGGGTTGGTAACAGTCGAATCAGAGGTTGGAGTTAATGTTTGGG
>CAZCWF010000094.1:0-1953 GCA_964502305.1 uncultured Gammaproteobacteria bacterium
TCTGCCATTCTCCAACTCACTCCAGGAGATTCAACTTCAGCCAAACAAAAAGTTCAAGATATAATTCAAAAAAAATCTTTAGTTCAATCAATGAATTCTCTTGGCTCAGTTTTTAAAAACACTCCCAATCAAGATCCTTCAGGTATGATTATTGACCAAAAATTAAATCTCAAAGGTTACTCTATTGGTGACGCTCAAATTAGCCCCAAACATGGAAACTTTATTATTAACAATGGTCATGCCACCGCTTCCGACTATTTTAAACTTGTCAAATTTATCCAAACCCAAGTCAAAGAAAAATTAAATATAGAATTAGAACCAGAAATCAAATTTTTAGGAGAATTTTAACCAAAAAAAAACGGCCGTATCATTTCATGCATCTCTGCAAAAACAATACGGCCGTTATTCGGTCAGTTCAAGAAGAAAAAATTACCAAGGAAAATCTTTCAATAAAGGCGACAATATCATATTCTCCAACATCATCGCCTCAATCGCAAACCCTCGATAAAAACCAGAAACCATTTTCAGCGCTTCTCCATCACCCTTCACTACATAAACCGGGCAGTCAAAACCCTCACTGAATGCCGCCACATCGGGAACATTCAACATATCAGCCAGATAAGCAGAACTTCCGCTTGTTACGATCATATTCTCATGACCTTGCGATTGGTAAGTCGGAAAACCATACCCTCCAATCGATGCAACCAGGATATAACCTTGGTCACAAAAAGTCACCTTCACAGTTTTATCACTGCGAAGTCGGAACAAACCCTCAGACAAAATTCCATCGTCACAGATATATGGGTAGATAGTCGGGTAAACGCAATCCCCAACTCGCTTAACCAAAGACGAGATTCCCCGTGGAGTCTGAGTTAAAGATATCAATTCATTGATTATCTTCACTTCAGCCTCAGTCAACTTTGCCTTCTTCGTTCTTTTCAGTGCCAACAACATCGTTCAGTCCCTCTTTCTCTTCTTCTTGTCCTTTTGGACAGAACCCAACCAAAAAATCTTAGCTCGGTTCTGCCCAAAAGAAATTTTAAAGTCCGATTCTCAAAATTAAAGCTGCTTTAGTTTTATTTTGAAAACAATGTCTGATTCTACCCTTCTTCCTCCTTTTCGTCAAGCATTATAGGATATTTTTTATTTATTCTTCAACACTTTCCACACAAATTTTGGCAATTCCAACTGTCTTCTCCATCTTTTTGGTTCTTTTATTAATGAATACAACCACTCCATTCCCATTATTCTCACCCATTTTGGAGCTCGTTTTAAATCTCCACTATAATAATCAAAACTTCTCCCCACCCCCATTACTAAACCCACATCTAAATTAGTCAAATTTTTATCAATCCACAACTCTTGCCTCTTCATTCCATAAGCCACCAACAAAATATCCGGTTTAAATTTATTAATCTTTTTAACCACCTCATTGTTATCTACTTCTGGCTCCCCTATACTCCATCCCAATTGAAAATCTTTTAAGTCAAATTTATTTTTCAAAAAATTTGCTGTCTTTTCAGATCTATCACCCCACCCTCCTAATAAAAAAATTTTTTTATTTTTTTCTTTAGCCATTTTCCCTAAGTCTAAAATCAAATCCGCCCCCGACGCCACTCTGTCTTTGTATTCTCCTTTCAATACCTCCATCCCAACTTTAAAAGCTAGAATTGTTTTTTTTACAAAATTTCTACGATCTACGATCAACGATCTACGATCTAATTCCCTAGCCCAGATTAACCCAATTCCATCTATCACATTCAAGCTCGTTTTTTGTAATACCTGTTTAAAATATCTATCTTTTTCCGCGGCCATCACAAATTCTGGGTTAACCGTTGCTATCCAATATTTTTTCGTGCCTAAGTCTAAATTCTCACCTATAATTTTTAGCAAACTAATCTTACTACTGCTAAAAAGTGAAATATCAAATATTTTCCAGAAACTTAGGAAAAA
>CAZCWF010000095.1:0-1533 GCA_964502305.1 uncultured Gammaproteobacteria bacterium
TATATTAAAGCCGATTTACTTCACTATACCCATCGCGATCTAAGCTCTATGGTTAACAAAACCTTAGTTTGGACGGACACTGAAGCTCACGCCTTATTTAAGTCTGGTCATCCACCAGTTGTTTGGTGGCGATTCTTACGCATGATGGCCACCAAAGCCTGGGAAAGATTGGTTAAGCAAAAAATGTGGCGTGATGGTCAAGTTGGTTGGATTTCGGTAATCTTTGAAGTTTTTAATACCTTTTTGATTTATGCCCGTCTTTGGGAGCTTCAACAAAAGCAAAATCAGAAAATTTAGGGTATTATTAACTTAATGAAGAAGGCTGCAATTTATGATCCATATTTAGATACTTTAGGTGGTGGTGAACGCTATTGTTTAACTGTAGCTGAAATATTTCTTAAAAATGGCTACCAAGTTGATCTTTTTTGGTCTGGAGATAAAAGCCTAATTGAAAAAGCCGAAAAAAGATTTTCCCTCGATCTTAAAGATCTAAAATTAGTTCCAGATATTTTTGGAATTCAACCAAAAAATCTTGATTTTGTTGAAGAAAATGATCATCTTTCTCAATTTACTCAGCGAGCCATAAATCAACCCAGGGTTAACCTTAAGTTAAATCGTTTGTTAAATAAGGTAAAAAATAACCGCCAGTACGATGTTATTTTCTATATCAGTGATGGCAGTCTTCCACTTCTATTTGGTAAGAAAAATTATCTTCATGTGCAAGTTCCATTTGTTGCTGAAAATAATTTAGCCTCTCAACTAAATCATCGACTCAAATCAGCTCTTATTACCAAAGTCATTTGTAATTCCCAATTTACTGCTCGATTCCAAGAAAAATCTCTTCAAAATAAAGTTCTAGTTGTCTATCCTCCTGTTGATGTCGATAAATTCCGTTCTGATCCCGCCAAGGACGATATTATTCTTTCAGTCGGTCGTTTCGATAATATTTTAAATGCTAAAAAACAAGATGTTCTTATCGATGCTTTTGCCTCTCTCTATAAACAAATTCCTGGACTCAGGTGGAAATTAGTTTTAGCTGGAGGCAGTCTTAGTGACCCTAAACAAAATAGTTATCTTCAATATCTTCAGAAAAAATCACGTAACTTACCAGTAGAATTTATTGTTAACCCTCCTTTTGATATTCTTCAAAAAGTTTATTCAAAATCCAAAATTTATTGGCATGCTGCCGGGTTCGACGTTGACGAAAATACTCATCCAGAAAATACCGAACATTTTGGTATTACTGTTGTTGAAGCTATGGCCTCAGGATTAGTCCCGATTGTTGTTTCTCAAGGTGGTATTCCTGAAATCGTTGACCATGGTGTTAGTGGATTTCTCTGGAAAAACTTAGATGATCTCGTCTCAAAGACTCAAAAGCTTATTGAAGACCCCGACACTCTTAAACGAATGTCTCAACAATCGCTGATCAATTGTCAGCAATTTTCCAAAGATAATTTTGAAAAAAAATTAATGACTATTATTAATCAATAGTTCCATGAAAATATCTGTTATTGTTACCAATTGGAATGGTCT
>CAZCWF010000095.1:1543-1925 GCA_964502305.1 uncultured Gammaproteobacteria bacterium
AAAATTTAGAAACCATCATCAAAAATAGTCCAGAAGCCGAAGAGATAATCCTTTCTGACGATGCTTCAACCGATAAAAGTATAAGTTTTGCCCAAAAAATACAAAAAAATTACCCAAAATTAAAAATAATTGCTCACCAGAAGAACCTTGGGTTCGGTGAAAATTCAAACTTTGCCGTAAATCAAGCAAAAGGGGATTTAATTGTTCTATTAAATAACGATATTACTCCTCATCCAAAGTTTATAACCAATAGTCTTTCTCATTTTTCTCCTCCGGAAATTTATCGTGTATGATTATTCTCGCAAACTATAATATCTCTAAGGACCAGGTACCGTCAAGAGTCTTTCGCACATTTGTCTTACCTGGTAATGTTCGGGGACCC
>CAZCWF010000096.1:0-1889 GCA_964502305.1 uncultured Gammaproteobacteria bacterium
TCAGCAATAAGTTGACTAGTACCAATAGAAACAGAAACTTGAAAATCAGTTAAATTAGATCCAGAGGAATTAGTAATACTAATAGCTTTCCGATAATGCCACATGTCATCCCACCAAGCAGCAGAAACTTTTTCTGTTTTACTACAAATCTTAATAAAAAAGACTATACCAGCAAGAGTAAAAAAGAGAATAGCAAACAATGTTTTATAAGAAAGGTTTTGAAAAAACTTCATCAATTAATTTTAACAAAATTAATGGATGAGATTCATGATTCATGTATTTGGATTCAAGAATAAGAAACTTAAAATAAAAACCCGCTTTGGTGGGTTTTTATCTATGTGGATCTGGCGGGAAGGGAAAGATTGGTTTAGTCATTGATTTTTTTTGGTTTTTTGGTATCATTTCATTGTTCTTAAATAAGCTAAATCCCTCCAGTTCTGTAATAGGACCTGGAGGTTTTTTTTGGTTTTGTGATAGAGTTATTTATGAATAAGACGTTGGTAATAATTGATGGGAGTAATTTTTATCACGGAAGTAAGAAATTGTGCCCTGAGGTTCATTTAACTAATTTTGAATACAGAAAATTTATAGAAAGATTAATTGGGATAAAAGACCCGAGAATTTTATATTGTGTAGGTGAAATTAAGAGGGAAAAGGGGAATAAAAAGTCTGAGGTTATGTATGCTCAGCAACAATCGTTATTTTATAATTTAGAAAAACAGAGGATAGAAATTTATAAAGGATTTATGTTAAAAAGCGATGGAAAATATCATGAAAAAGGTGTTGATGTAAAGATGGCGGTAGAGATTGCTTCTGGGGCATTAAAAAATGAGTATAGTGAATGTTTTTTGGTTTCTTCTGACACAGATATTATTCCAGCAATATTAGAGGCGAAGAAAGTAAAAAAGAAAATTGTTTATATTGGTTTTGAGGATAAATTAAGTCGGGCAATGATAAGAAATTGTATAAAAACAGTAGTAATAAAAAGAGAAATGATTGGAATGTAGGGTGTTTTTTAATAAAACGTTATTTTGATTTTTTGAGGGAGTTTGGATGAACCGACTTTGGCAGTGACATTTATTGACTGAGCAATGGTAGAGGAGACATCAAAAATGGCTTTGCCATTAGTGTCAGAAATTTCTTGTTGATTTTCAATGGTGACAGATGAAGGTAAATCAAGTTCAACAGTTTGATTGGCGACTCCTAAGCCTCGGCCATCAAGTAGAAAGACAGTCAGGCGGATCATTTCCTTGCCGTCGGCTTTAGCCTGGATGGGGGAGGCAAAAAGGTAAGAATTTTCTAGAGTAATTGATGAGCTAGAACTGGCAGCTTTTTGATAAGTGGTGGTGGTGCGGACAACGACAAAAAGAGAAGCGATGAGAGCTAATGACAAAAATCCAATGATGATTAAATATTTAGCGGATTTCACTAAGTAAGTATAAAGTAGAAAGTCAAAAGTATAAAGTTTAATTTTAATAGACTTGATTATGATTACCAATACGAAGAAGAAAAATTTTGTTTTCGTCTAGATGGATAATAACTCTTATTCTCATATCAACAGAAATGGAATAGTTTTCTTGACCGACTAATTTGTGGAGTCTGAGTGATGAATATTAGATAATATTAATGAAAAACATTTTTTAATTTTAGGTTTATACTCTGGATTTTTAGAGAGAAAGTGTTGAAGATCAGAATCAAATTTTGAGCAGGTAATTAATTCCATTAATTTAAAATTGTTTAAGATATTTACTAATATCAGAATTGTTTTTTATAGAAGTTGATTTACCGGAAAGATATTCTTCTTTTGCTTGATTGGCTAGTTGGGTATAGTTGGTTTCTTCTAAAAGTTTTCTAATAGCTGTTCGAACCAAATCACTAAAGGAAACATA
>CAZCWF010000097.1:0-409 GCA_964502305.1 uncultured Gammaproteobacteria bacterium
CAGTTGCTGGTGAAAATTTAGCTAGAGATTTCTCCGATACGGATTCACTTATAAAAGCTTGGATGAATTCTCCTACTCATAGAGAAAATATTATCAATTCAAAATATCAGGAAATTGGCATTGGCGTTGTCAACGGCACTCTTGGCGGCATTAAAACAACCCTAGTTGTTCAGCATTTTGGCACACCTCTTGTTGCTACTACTCAGTCGGAATCTTCACCAAAAGAGATTTTATCCCCGTCTGATGAAATAGTTATTAACTCCAATCAACTAAGCGAAACTCAAGTCTTATCTCAAAATCAAACCCAAGAATATATTAATCCGCTAACCTTAAACAAAACTCTTGGAATTATTATCTTTAGCCTAATTTTAGTTGTTCTTTTTATTGATGGCTATGTCACCCTTAAAAA
>CAZCWF010000097.1:419-1881 GCA_964502305.1 uncultured Gammaproteobacteria bacterium
CGGCCATATGGGTTTTCTTTTAGTTATTCTTTTATTTATTCTTTATCAACAACAGGGGGTAATTTTTTAAATGATTATTCCAAAGGAAATCAAACAAAAACCGGAAGAATATTTAGCTTTAGGAGTTTTATTCTTTATTGGCTTAACTACCTATTTTATTCTTCACGACGAACACAACCGCCGCCTTGTCGTTTATTTTATGGCTGCCGGTTATCTTTTTTGGAGTTTAATCCACCACTATCGTCGTGGCGATCTTAGTGTCTCTATCATTGTTGAATATTTGGTTGTTGCCTTGTTCGGTATCGCTTTACTTACTTTATCGTTTTTTTAATCTGTCCTGTTTGCCACTCTTTAATCTTTTTTGGGTCTCCAGATAATAAAACTTCAGGTACTTTTTTCCCCATAAAATCTCTCGGTCTAGTGTATTGGGGATACTCTATAGGTCTTAAATTCTGACCCTCAATCAGCCTCTGACTGAAACTTTCAACTTTATTCGATTCGTCTTTTCCTAAAACTCCATCAACTAATCTGGCCACCGAATCAATTACTACCATAGCCGGTAATTCGCCTCCGGTCAAAACATAATCACCAATCGAAATTTCTTCGTCCACCATATAATCACTAATTCGTTGATCAAAACCTTCATAATGACCCGCCAATAAAACTAAATGATCTAATTTTGACAATTCCTCTGCTTTTGCTTGATTAAATCTTTTTCCTCTGGCCGACATCATAACGACCCTAGTCTTTGATTTATCTCTTTTTTCAAAAGGGGATTGCTCTAAAATTTTTTCTAATCCATTAAAAACCGGTTCTGGCCTAATCAGCATTCCTACATCGCCCCCAAATGGCTTGTCATCTACTGAACCATAATCGTCAATCGCCCAATCTCGTAAATTATGTAAATTTAATTCGATTAAGCCCTTATCGATCGCTCGTTTAATAATACTTTCACCAAAAGGTGATTCAAACATTTTTGGAAATAGTGTAATTACATCAATTTTCACAAACCTATTTTATCATTTCCTATTTTTAGGTTATACTCATCTTAATATGACAACTAAATCATCAAATCCTGTAGCTGTTATCGTTATTCCAACTTACAACGAAGCCGACAACATCGGTAAAATGATTGAATATCTCAATACCAAAACTTTTGTTGATATTAAAGATAAGAAAAACGATTTAACTTCAGATTGGAACATGAAGATTCTTGTTGTTGATGGTAATTCACCTGATGGCACTGGCAAAGTTGTCCAAAAAGAAGCTAAAAAATACCCCAACACTTTTTTGTACACTGAAACTAGTAAAGACGGTATTGGTGCTGCTTATCTCAAAGGTTTCAAATACGCCATGGAAACTCTCAAAGCTGATTATGTTTTTGAGTTTGATGGTGATTTCCAACATCCTCCGGAAACTATCCCAGTAATGTTAAAAGCTATGGAAGATGGTTATGACTATG
>CAZCWF010000098.1:0-1841 GCA_964502305.1 uncultured Gammaproteobacteria bacterium
AATTATGATAAGTTTATCATCTTTGGACTTGATAGATTTTAACCTGCCCATTATTA
Source organism: uncultured Gammaproteobacteria bacterium (assembly GCA_964502305.1). Taxonomy (GTDB): domain Bacteria; phylum Patescibacteriota; class Microgenomatia; order UBA12405; family UBA12405; genus WARW01. The sequence goes on from CAZCWF010000098.1 coordinate 57, forward strand.
AAGACTTGGTTGATTTGCAATTGTGATTCACTAAGGTTGATTTTTTGATCACCAACTAGATAAATATAATCAATTTGGTTATTAACTAAAAATCCTCTGGCTAAATACTCGTTGTCTGTAGTAAAAAACTCTAGTGATGAATTTTTGCGTGATTGCCAATCAAAACCAGTAATGCTTAGATTCATTTCATCTTCTAAAAAAACCGTTTGGTGAGAAAATGCAGAAACATAAGATGTGGTTTCATAAGCATAGAGAGAAATGGGTGTTTGAAAATTATCTTTTACATATTTATTATATGGATAGGTTAAAACTAAACTATCAGGTTTATTTTTTAAAAATTCCAAGGCCTCTATTTCAGAATTAGGTAAAGCAGCCGGTGCTGGGTTGGATAAATATCTCTGAATATTTTCGTAAGCAGCGATTAGATTTGTCAAAACAATGATTGGAATAGAAAAAAACAAAGAAAAATATTGCCAATAAAAAATGAGTAATAAAGGAATTGAATAGTGTTCCAACTTGTGCCACTTTGAATAAAAAATAATGGAATTAGTGCTGTGATGATAATTGTAATTAATAGAGGAAATTTCAGACTATTTTTAAATTTCTTTAAAGAAAAAATTCCTAAAAGACGCCACGAAAAATTACCTAAATAAAATAATCCGATAGTGATTAAATAAACCATAATTAACCTCGGACCAATACGATTTGAAGCTTCTAAGGCATAACGCATACTGGCGAGAAGAGGGATATATAAACGATCTGGTGATTCAATGAGACTATTGACGAACCAAAATGGCTGAAAAATAAAGACTGAGGAAGCAGATGAGGTTTGGTTATAAAGACTAAAAATAATGTAAGCGAAAGGAAGAGAGAGTAAAAGGGTTTTTAAAAAATAACGATCTTTTTTGAGGTTAAATAAAGCGTAAAAACCGTAAATAAGATAGGCAGCAACTCCACCGTATGATTTGGTGATTGGAGTTAAAGATAATAAAAGAATAGTTAAAATAGTTGTCGAAATAGTTTTTTTGTGACTTAAGATTATTAGGATTAAGAAATTTAGAAATAAAAGTGAAAGTAGATATGGTGGATTTAATTGATTTGAGGGCGACTGCATAGACCAAAAAAGGAATTAAGAAAAATAAGAATAAGCCCGCCAGAAAATTTATTGGTAATTTTATAGCCAATTTTATACGAAGTAACTAAAAGAATAATTGTTGATAGAATAGGGAAAATTTGGAAATACCAAATTGAAGAATTAATGAAGGTAATTTTGGAAAAGAGTGCAATAAGAATATCGTAAAAAGGGTGATAGTTGTTTAATAATTCACCGCTATATATGGGTAATTTTATTTTGAATGGGTTAGCTATATGATTAATGAGTGATAAATGCCAAACAGCATCGTGACCATTTGGGCCCCAAAAACCGATGCCGTAATCATAATTCAAACCACTACGAAAAACTGTCAGTATCTGGAATAAAAAACAAATTAAAAAAACTAAACTAAAAATTATTTTTTGTTTTTTAGACATTGAAGCTGATTCCAAAACCAAATAATCTCTTGTTTGGAAACTAAAAAGATAAACCCGGCATAAACTGAACCACCGATAAAAATTTTAATAATGACATTAATAAGGTGATTTAAATGAAGTTGATTAATACCAAAGAGAATTAGACCCATTGTTAAAGATCCTAAGAGCGGTTTTTTAATAGAACCAAAAATACTAAAGTCAAACTTTCTTTTGGCAACAAACCAGACTATAAGAGAACTAAGGCCAACAATAACG
>CAZCWF010000099.1:0-1821 GCA_964502305.1 uncultured Gammaproteobacteria bacterium
GTCCAGAATCCCCCGCTAGGACGAAGCTCGCCGTCGTTTTGAAAAATCATAAGATATTTTCGAGGAGAATCTTTCCCAAGTAACCAAGATATTTTACCTAAGAGTGGTTTACCATCTTTGATGAGAGTGTATGATTGAGAAATTAATTCTTGGGCTTTAGTAATGTTGGATTTGATTTGGTAACCCTTGAGTTCTTCAGGATAACGAGAAGCATCAATTTGGGTTAGAGAATCATTAATCTCAGACATTTTTGTTTCAATAGTGTCAAGGTATGGAGTCAAACCTTCAACTGATTGGGTTAAAAATTCTATTCTGTCTTCAGTAGTTTCTTGACTACTACTAGCGCCACCTTGGATGCCTAAAAAGTCAGAATAAGGTTCAATAGCGGTAATTAAAATTTCGCCTGTTTCTATGCCATTTTTGGCAATATTGATAACATTATTGCCATCTTGGTAATAATGATTGATTATGGGTAAGGAGCCAATAACTCGGAGCTTTTTGTAGGTTGTCTCAATAAGACCAATTTGATTTTTCAGGTTTTCTAATCTGATTTTAACTTGGGTTAGGTCTTTGTCGCTAATATTCTGTTGAAGTATGGCAACTTCAGACTTGGTGTTATTAAGTTGAGATTGAAGTTCTTTGGCGGGGAAATAAACTGAAACAAAAAGGACTGCAGCTAAAGCAATAATAATACCTAAGATTATAAGAACAATCTTAAGAACTTTCTTTGATTTCTTCTTGATTTTTTTACCTGGTTTAGTATTGGCGGCGCGAGTAATTAGATCCATATACATATAAGTGTAAACAAAAGGTAACAAAATTACCAGCGAGAAATCATGGAGGTTGGTGTCTTGAAGATAATTTTGATTTCTTGGCAGATAGACTGGTTTCTAATGTACTTGGAATCAAGTTTAGCTCGTTGTTCAAAATTAAGATCATTGCGACCGGAAGTTTGCCAAAGTCCAGTAATTCCAGGTTTGACAGAACGAATCTCGTCGATATATTTTTTGGTTTGAGGGTATTTATTTTCGTATTCTTGGAGTTCTTCTTCACGGTATGCTCGAGGTCCAACTAAGCTCATTTCACCTTTGAGGACATTTAATAGTTGGGGGAATTCATCAATAGAGGTGGCTCGAATAATTTTACCAATTGGAGTGATTCGAGGATCTTCAGACATGGGTAGTTTCCAACCAGCATCCTTATATTTTTTCCATAGTTCGGGATAATTTTCCTTAAGTCGTTTATCGTTGTCGCCGGTATACATGGAGCGAAATTTGTACATCCAAAACTCTTGGTTGTTTCGAGTAACACGTTTTTGTTTGAAAAATATTGGTCCCGGAGAAGTAATGTTAATAACAGTGGCGGTAATTACTAAAATAGGAGAAAAAAGAACCATAAGGAAGAGTGAACTAAAAATATCTAAAGTTCTTTTAAAAAGGTTGAAAAGAGGTTTTTGTTTCATTATTTTTTAAGAAAATAATCTTTATATTTTTTGTTTTTAACCATTTTACCGATTAGCTCTCGGACATAATAGCTTTGATCTAGAGAACAGATTAATAATCCGTTTGGAGTATCGATGACAGCTAAGTTATCAACTCCGACTAGTCCAATTAGTTTCCCTTTTGGGCCATTAACTAAACAGTTGTTTGAGTTATAAGTAAGAAGCTCAGTTTGATTATTAATAGTGCTATTACCAAAATTATCTGTGGCTGACTTTTGTTTGATAGTTTTCCATTCACCAACATCACTCCAGTCAAAAGTGGCTGGAATAACAGAAATTTTGTCACTTTTTTCAGAAATGGCTCGGTCAATAGGTAACTC
>CAZCWF010000100.1:0-1803 GCA_964502305.1 uncultured Gammaproteobacteria bacterium
TCCATTTCTAAAAAAATCATTTCAAATAAATAAAATCTCAACCTAACCCCAGGCAAATCTAATAAAGACTGACTATTAGTTCCGACTCTTTGGTTGGCAAATAATGGATCAATAAAATTCTTATCAAACCCAAACTCCTCCCCAACGATACTGTCCTTCTCCCTCATACGCCCATTATACCACCCTACAAACTCACTCTTCCTTTCGGTGTTCGTTTAATTAATCCTTTCTTCATCAAAAACGGTTCATAAACTTCAGTGATCGTTCCCACGTCCTCCGACAAACTAGCCGCAATATTCTCCACTCCCACCGGACCACCGCCATATTGATTTTTGACTACATCTAAATACCGCCTATCTGCATCAGACAATCCCAAATTATCTACCCCCAACATTTTTAAAGAATCATTTACTTCTTTCAAAGTTATCACTCCATCATTTTTTACTTCAGCATAATCTCTGACCCGACGCAACAATCGATTAGCAATTCTTGGAGTTCCTCGGGACCGTTTTGAAATTGATTCCGCCGCCTCTGGCTCTATCTTCACCTTCAGTACTTCACTTGTTCTTTCAATAATTTCCTTTAAATCAGTATCTTCATAAAAATCTAACTGTTGGACGTAACCAAACCGATCGCGCATTGGTCCAGAAATTAAACCAATTCTGGTCGTTGCTCCTACTAAAGTAAATTTTTGTAAATTAAGTCTTACTGTTTTTGCTGATGGTCCTTTACCTAAAACAATATCCAAAGCAAAATCTTCCATCGCCGAATATAGCATTTCTTCCACCAGCTTATTTAATCGATGAATTTCATCAATAAACAAAAAATCTCCTTTCTTTAATCCCGTCAGAATTGAAGCCAAATCCCCTGCCCGAGTCAACGCCGGACCAGAAGTCATTTTAATATTACAATTCATCTCTCGCGCCATTAGACAGGCCAAAGTTGTCTTTCCTAATCCTGGTGGACCATAAAATAAAATATGGTCCAATGCTTCATTTCTTGACTTAGCTGCTTTAAGGAAAATATCCAATTGAGCCTTCAACTTCTCCTGACCAATAAATTCATTTAGCTTTTGCGGTCTTAATTTCTTTTCCACAACTTTTTCCTCAATCTCCGCTTTTGGACTTAGCGTTTTTTCTTCTTCTTGTTGTTTTAGTTTAGACATTAGAAATTAGATATTAGAAATTTAATTTATAAATTACTTAAGCACCACGCCAATTTTTCTTCTGTTGTTTCCAAATCAGACGGTAATTTTCCTGTCACTTTCTCTATTTCTTTTTTATCAAACCCTAATTGTTTTAAACTCATTACCAACTCATCATCAGCGACTTTTTCTTCTTTAGTCAAATCCAACTCACCCAACCCACCAATCTTCGATTTCAAATCAATAATAATTCGCTGAGCTGTTTTCTTACCAATCCCTTTTAATTTTTGGAAAAAATCCACATCTGCATTCCCAATTGCCTTTATAATTTCCCCACTTTCCGTTTCTCCTAATATTTGAGCTGCTGTTTTTGGACCCACTCCAGATACTGAAATCAACATTTTAAACAAATCCACTTCATCATAATTCTCAAATCCAAACAAATTTATTTCATTTTCTGACACCGCCATATAAGTCGCTACCGTCAAGTCTTCACCCATACTGTGTTTTTTTAAAAAACTTTTTCCTACAAAAAGCAAATAACCCACCCCATTAACATTCAGTTCACAATTACTTCCCCAAATCCGATTTATTTTTCCTGTCAAACTTGAAATCATAAACCTATTCTACACTACCACCCCAACTTTACCCAAATGTTA
>CAZCWF010000101.1:0-1786 GCA_964502305.1 uncultured Gammaproteobacteria bacterium
TTGGCAAATTAAGTGCTGCTCCTAGATTAATCTCCAGTTACCATATTGATGTTCCATATCTTTATCTTCGTGATAGCAATCTTTCTCCAGATTTTCCTACTGATGCTCAAATTTTTCTTGAGCAATATACCAAAGCTAAGGGAGGCGAATTTGACGCTGTTGTCGCTATCGACACTCAACTTCTAGTCGATATGGTTGGTGTTTTAGGAAAGCTTGACACTCGTGTCGGCACTTTTACTACCCAACCCGATGATCGTTGCGATGGTTGTCCTCAAATAATTTACGAAATGCAATATATCTCTGGTCGACCTCGCGATTATCTTGAAACCAATCGTAAAGATTTTATGAACCCATTAATGTCAGCTTTATTGAGTAATGTCATGGGTTCTGAAAAAAGCAAGATGGGTGAGTTGATGACGGCTTTTTTCAAAAACATCAATCAAAAACATATTATGGTTTATTTTCCAGACGAAGCCATGCAAGATATTGGTAATCTTGCTAATATCACAGGTAAAATTATTGATGTTGACAATTCTACCGATTATCTTCATCTTAATGATGCTAATTTTGCCAGTGCTAAAAGTAATATTTTTATTACCCAAGAGATTGACCATAATATTACCATCAAGAATGGCTCTGCCACTCACAAGATTAGTGTTACCTACATCAACCCAACTGCTGGTTCAAACTGTAACCTAGAAAGAACTGATGGTCTTTGTCTCAATGCTTCCGTTTATCGTGATCTTTTCCGTTTTTATACTCCAATAGGGTCAAAACTAATCAAAATGACTGGGTCAGAAATTGAAACAGTTCAATACGAAGAGTTAAATAAACAAGTTTTTGAAGGATTTTATGGTAATAAATTTGGACTTAATCCAAAATCTAACCTAAAAACTTCTATTGAATATACTTCCGGAGCAACTATTGGTTCTACTTATACTCTCATGCTTCAAAAACAACCTGGTACCAAAGCTGTTGAATACAACCTCACTATTAATGGAGAAAAACAACCAACATTTGAATGGGTTGCTGATAAAACCATTAAATTCTCACTTTAATGGAACGCTACCAATCAACCATAGGTTTAGTTATAAACAAAAGAACTTCCAAAGAAGCTGATTTGCTAATCACTGTTTTAACACCAAAGTTAGGCAAAATCATAGCTCTAGCCAAAGGCGCCAAGAATATAAAAAGCAGTCGTCTTGGCAACCTCCAGTTAGGAAATACTATCAAAATTCAACTTTATCAAAAAGATAATTTTAATTGGGTTTCCGAAACTCAAAACATTATTCCATTTCTCCAAACTGATAAAAACCTAGCTCAACTCAATCTTCTTTTTTATTTTTTAGAGATAGTTAATCAACTTATTGCCGAAAATCAACAAATTGAAGGTATATTTGAAGTTTCTCAAAAAATAGTTGAAGCTATCAACAAAAATCTTATTAATCAATATATTTTCAACGAAATTAAATTTTTAGAGTTATTAGGTTTTGGCGTCCCCCTCGATATAAAACAAATTTTTTCTCAAAAAGATTACAAAACCAGTCAGAAGCTCATTAAACGTTTCTTCGAATCCATTATCGAAAAACCTTTAGAAAGCAATAAACTATTTAAATAAATCTTTTGGTGTACAATATAAACATCAACCATGACCGAATTGGCAGTTCGCGAGTTGAAAAGTTTTAAAAGTGGACGGACAACTGGAATAAATAATCCGTCAAATAGGGTGGAACCGCGGAAAGAAATTTTCGTCCCTAAAAATTAATATTAATTTTTAAGGATAAAA
>CAZCWF010000102.1:0-1741 GCA_964502305.1 uncultured Gammaproteobacteria bacterium
TAAAGAATCAAAGATTTTATATTGGAAGCACGAATGATTTGAAAAGAAGGGTTTTTGAACATAATTCGGGTAAGAGTAAGTATACTCGTGTAAGTAAACCATTTGAGTTGGTTTTTTCTCAAGAGTTTGAGACTTTGATGCTGGCTAGAAAGCTTGAATATAAACTGAAGAGTTTTAAGTCGAGAAAAATTATTGAAGAAATAATTAAAGATAAAGTTTGTCGTTTAAAGATTGATTAGAGCACTCCGATGTTACATCGGAGGGGGTCGGAGATAGACTTAGAATTCTTTCCGATGGACCAACTGTGTTGGTCATACGGAATTCTTGGACCATTGCCCACAGATTAGATCATAGATTGTAGGTCTTAGGTCGTAGTAGAATGGTAAAGTGAACAAAGAAAATAAGCTTAATTCTTGGTTTAAGGTGGTTGGATTGGTGGGGGCGGTATTCCTGATTGTATTTGGAAATATTCAAAATTTGATTAGGACAGTAAAGTTGGTGGTGAAAAAGGAGAAATGAAATTTTGGCGAGGAATAGCTTTGTTTATCGGGTTTTTGCTTGTAGGTGTATTTTTAGGATTTTGGTTTAGAAAAGAAGTTTTTTTGAGTCCATTGTCGAATAAAAAAGATTTGATTGAAGTTAAGGATGATTTAATAACTTTTGGTTTTTTACCAACTTGGATGGTGGGTAAAACAAGAACTTATGGGAGTGAAGTAAGCCATTTGATTTTTTTGGGAATAGAAAGTGATGAAGAGGGGAATTTGGTTTGGGATACACAATCGAAAAAGATTAACAATAATGATTTTTTAGACCAAAAGAAGAGAATAAAGGAATCTGGTGGAAAAAATATTTTAGGGATTAAGTTATTTGATGATGAGAAATTAGAAAAATTATTGTCGAGTAGTTTAGCTAGAGATAATTTGATAAATCAGATTAAAGAAGTGGTTAAAGAAGATAATTTTGATGGAGTTAATTTAGACTTTGAGTTTCAAAATGACCCGTTGGCAATTTTGGATAAAGAATTTGGTTTGTTTGTAGATGAATTAAGATTGGAGGATGTGGGGGAAATTAGTGTGGATGTGTTTGCTAATACAGTAATAAAGGGTGATAGCCAGAGATTAAAGATTTTGGTAGATAAAATAGATTTTTTAGTAGTGATGGCCTATGATTTCCATCGTCCAGGGGTGGATTATGTTGGGCCAGTGGCTCCAATTGGATCTGATATTGGAGAGAGAAATATTATGGAGGTAGTTGAGGCTTATTTAAAAGGGAATTTGGATAAAAGCAGATTAATTATGGCTTATCCCCTTTATGGTTATGAGTGGAAAACAGAAACGACTGAATTTGAATCGAAAATTAAAAGAGGTTGGTATCAGATGGCAAGTTGGAATAGAGTAAAAGAATTGGTTAAGGAAAAGAAATTAATACCTAATTGGGATGAGTTATCGATGTCACCATGGCTGGTGTTTGAGGAAGAAGGAGAAACCCACCAGATTTATTTTGAAAATGAGAGAAGTTTGGAAGTTAAATTAGATTTGGTAAGGCAAAATCAGTTTGCTGGGTTTGGTTTTTGGGCTTTGGGTTATGAAGGTGAAGACAAAAATGTTTGGAGTTTGTGATTTAATTAAGCAGATAGTATGTTGATAAAAAATAAACAGGGATTTAGCCAAGTTCTTTTATTGGTCCTCATCTCCCTTCTAGCCATCTCTCTTCCTCTTACAACTAAGTTAGTCAATCAATC
>CAZCWF010000103.1:0-1704 GCA_964502305.1 uncultured Gammaproteobacteria bacterium
TGGTCTAAAGCTAAACTTACCTTCATTGAACAACCTACTGATTTGCCATATGGCACTGGTTCTCCCCTACTTACAGCCAAAAATTTTGTTGATAATCAACCTTTCCTTTATATGTACGGTGACGATTTAACCATCGAACCCACTCCTGGCCAATTTTTAAAACGAATGATTGACACTTTTGAAAAATATCAGCCTGATGAAATTATTGCTGTCAAAGACGTCGGATCAACCGAAATCGCCCGTTATGGTTCTGCCAAATATCAAGACGATCCCAACTACCCTAACCGAATCTCTGCTATGCTCGAAAAACTCCCTGCCGATCAAGCCCCATCAACTATGGCTCAAGGCGGTCGGTTTTTAGTCACTCCCAAAGTTTTTGCTCTTTTAGAAACTCAAGGTCTTTCCCGTGATGGCGAACTTTGGTTCTCTGACGCCAGCAATAGCTTAGCTAAAAACGGTATAGTTTTAACCCAAGTTTTTAATCAAGATGAAGATTGGCTCACTACCGGCGATCCTCTTCGCTGGCTTATTTCCAATATCACCCTTGCCATCAAAGATCCAAAATATCAAACAGAAATTACAGCCTTTCTTCAGAAACTCAAGAATAAAGACCTATAATCTTGACTTCTAGTCACTTTTACGATATAACTCGGTTGCAATTACGAATTGCTTTGAGAAAATATTTTCTCTAAAAAGTTGCCGGCAATTTTGCGTCAGCAACTTGCACCTTAAAGGTCAGGAAAATACCACTCTCTTTTAGTTTAGAGAGTGTTTATATAGTCTCTATTCTCACAAAAAAACCGCCAAAAGGAGAATCTTGATGAAAAAGAAAGATAAGGTAATCTTCGCAGTGGCGGCAATTGTTTTAATAGGCCTCTTCGCCTATTTTTTTGTCGCCTTCAATGAACCCCGATATGTCAACAACAACTCTTATTCTACCCAACAATCATAACTGACAACTCCAAAAAGGAGGTAAGACAATGAAACAGTTCGAAATTAGCAGAAAAGAGATTATCTTCTGGTCAATAGCAATTATAGTGATCGCCACATTGACCGCTATAATTATCGTTATTCCAATCGAGGGAACGAACGATCAAGACAATAATAAGGTGCAAGTTACACTCCCACCCTATTATTACCAAACCACCAACGAAATCACACCCGAGCCCGAACCCCAACCAGCACCTCCGCCGCCTCCATATCCCTACAACTTTTCCTGACCAACCCAAACCGGACTACCGCCAACATTCGTGACTCAGCTTCTTGCTGTTTTACTTTGTTCGCAGTGTGTCCGGTTTTTCATTTTTTTTCAAATTTAAATTATTTATATTGCCATTTTTTAAAATTAATTGTTAATTCTTAATTAGTAATTATTAATTAAATTAAGTCCTATAGTTTTGCTTTATTCACCATTTTTTGCTATAATCCGTCCGGAATTAGAAATAATCCTAAAAACAAAAAGTAAACCTGTTTTAAGGTAAAAAAAGCTTTACCCCAAAGGTTTACTGAACTTTAAAAAATTGCGAAATTAATTGGACAAACAAAAATAAGTTTGTTCGTGTAGATAGATAGGCATGGATTAGAAAGGAGAAAGGAGAAAATGGCTAAGAAAAAGATATGTGTCAAATGTGGGCAGATTACCCATAGACTCGACGCTAAGTTCTGTTCTTGTTGTCTCGGAGACCATTTTATTGAGGAGGAAAT
>CAZCWF010000104.1:0-1677 GCA_964502305.1 uncultured Gammaproteobacteria bacterium
ATTCCTTGGCCGATAGAATTACTTTTTTGGGGGTTATTTGTTGGTTGTATAGTTTTTTATGTCTCTTTGGCTTTGGGTTGGTTGCCAAAAATTTGGCAAATTAAGTGGCTGAAAAAATTTGAAAGTGTATCGGATTTGATTAAAAAAGAAAATACCTCCCAAGTGTTTCGTTGTTTGTCGGTATCTTTTGTAAGCGAATTGGTGTGGATTTTACAGATGTGGTTAATTTGTTGGTATTTTGGAACTGGTTTGTCGGTGATGTCGATATTTATTTTTCTACCAGTGATTTCTATGATTTTAGCTTTACCAATTTCTTTTGCTGGCTTTGGCGCTAGAGAACAATTATTTTTATTTTTCTTTGGGAGTATGGCTAGGTCACCGGAAAGTTTATTATTATCTTCAGCCTTTTTTGGAATATTAGGGATAATCAATTCACTGATTGGTGGACTGGTAACGTTAACACCGGATTTTAAAAAAGTAAATAGTGATTAGTAAGTAGTAGGTAGTAAAATATATTTATTTTATGCTTTATCATAATTTGATGGTTTGGAAAAAAGCCCATGAATATACTTTGGAAGTGTATAAAATTACAAAACAGTATCCAAAAGATGAACTGTTTGGAATCGTTTCTCAACTGAGAAGAGCGTCGAGCTCCATCCCAGCAAATATTGTTGAAGGTAGTGCGAGAAGAACAAATAAGGAATTTTGTCAATTTTTAGTGCAAGCTAGAGGATCTTTAGTGGAGACGCAATACTTTTTGGAATTGTCAAAAGATTTAGATTATTTAGATCAAGATAATTTTAATAAACTTACTGGAATTTCAGTCGAAATTGCTAAAATGCTAAACTCGTTTATTAAAAAAGTAAAATAATTATTTATTTATTACTATTAGCTATTAACTATTAGCTAAATTACTAATATGATTTTGATTGTTGGTGGAGCGGGCTATATTGGCTCACATATTAATAAAGAGTTAACTAAGGAAGGCTTTAAAACGGTTGTTTTTGATAATTTATATTCTGGACGAAAAGAGTTGGTTAAATGGGGTGAATTTTTTGAAGGTGATTTGGCTAATATTGAGGACATTCGAAACGTTTTTAAGAAATATCCAATCGAAGCAGTATTGCATTTTGCGGCTTATAAGGCGGTGGGGGAATCAGTAATTGAGCCGCAAAAATATTACAAAAATAATGTTGCCAGTACTTTGAATTTGTTTGAAGTGATGAAGGAAAATGGAGTGAATAAATTTATTTTTTCTTCTTCAGCGGCAACTTTTGGTGAACCACAATATATTCCGATTGATGAAAAACACCCACAAAATCCAATAAATCCATATGGTGAAACAAAATTAATAGTAGAACATATAATGCGTGATTACGATAAGGCTTATGGTATGAGATATGTGGCTTTGAGATATTTCAACGCTTGTGGGGCTGATTTAGAGACTGAAGTGGGTGAATGGCCAGGAAGTAGTTCAAATTTGATTCCATTAGTTTTAGATGCAGCAATTGGTCGAAGAGAAGATATCAAAGTTTTCGGAACTGATTACTCTACTCCGGATGGAACGTGTATTCGAGATTATATTCATGTGACTGATTTGGCTACAGCTCATGTATTAGCTTTAAAACATTTGTTAAATGGTAAAGAAAGTAAATGTTTTAATTTGGGAAACGGAAA
>CAZCWF010000105.1:0-1674 GCA_964502305.1 uncultured Gammaproteobacteria bacterium
CTCGCCAGGTGTCTTGTTGTTAGGCATAGTACGTCCTTTTTACTGTCTCTTTTCAGAATCCACCCACCGTCACCCTTAGTTTGTCCTTGATTTTGATTCTGCTTCTCTCTCAATCACTTGACTCAATCGAATCTCTCATTCCTCTTTTTTCTCTCCTTTTTATCAGTCCTCTCTCCTGGTTTATCGGCAAACAATATCTTGATAAAACTAAAACCGAATCAGATATGGCTATTAGCGAAACCAATATTCTTATGTGGCTGTCTTTAAAATTCAAAACCGGTATTAGCCAAATAATTGATAATTGTTCCGAACTCCTCTCTACTCCGCTTCAACCGACTCAAAAAGATCAGATCAAATATATTAAAGCCTCGGCTAAATATTTACTTAATTCTTCGGAGAAACTCAAAGATGAAGTCGACCAACAAAGCGATGACGAAGTCTAGATTCATGATTTATGATCCAAGAAACATGAATAAATCAAAAAAAAATGTTTTATTCTTGAATCTAGTTTCTTGTTTCTTGATTCTGGCTTTAGGTTTTTTGTTCCCTCAAAAAACCGAAAGCCAATCCTTCGACTCATCTAGCTACCACATCGATTGGGGAAATTTTAATATGACTAGTGGTAAAAAAACCTCAGCTAATTATCAACTTACTGACACTGTTGGCCAAAACGCCCCAGGAAGATTTACTAGTGCTGGTTTTGTTGTTAAATCTGGTTTCCAATATATTTACGATTCTATGGAGAAATTTTCTTTTAGTATCAGCGACATTTCTATCGACTTTGGATCTATTTCTCCGTCAGTTGGCACCACTCAATCCAACACTATCACCATTACCACTCCATCAGGCAAAGGTTATGAAATTTTAGCCATTGCCGACAAACCACTTTCTAATATCAATTCTCAAACCATTCCTGACACCAATTGTGATTCTAGTTGTAGTATTTCTACATCGGGAGTTTGGACTAGTAACAGTAAATATGGTTTTGGCTTCAACGCCATTGGCATTAATAGTAGTGGAGTTGTCACTAACATTGGAACTTCTTCCTACTTTACTAATTCCACTTACTACCGTCCTTTTGCTGCCACTTCCAAAAGTCAAAACCCTCAAACCATTATGTCAGAAAACTCACCTGTCAAAGACCGATCAGCCAAAATCACCTACAAAATCAATATATCTACTTACCAACCATCAGGCGATTATCAAAACCTTATTAATTTCATCGCCATCCCAAAGTATTAAAAGATTCAAGATACATGATTCAGGATTTATGAATAAAACTAATAATAAAATACAAGAATTTACCGATCTTTATTCATGGCAAGAAAGCCATAAACTAGTTTTAATGGTTTATAAAATAATCAAAAATTTTCCCAAAGAAGAAACATTCGCTCTGTCAGACCAACTTAGAAGAGCTTCGGTCTCTATTACTAGTAATATTGCCGAAGGTTTTGGTAGACAAACAATTAAAGAAAAAATCCAATTTTATTACCAAGCTCAAGGTTCTCTGTCAGAAATTAAAAATCAACTCATAGTCTCAAAAGATTTAAATTATATAAATAATGACGAATTTTTATCTATTTTTAACCAAGCTAATTTAGCACATCAACTTTTACATGGTTTAATTAAGAAAACCAAATCTTATGCTAGCAATTAATGTTTTATTCTTGAATC
>CAZCWF010000106.1:0-1670 GCA_964502305.1 uncultured Gammaproteobacteria bacterium
TAGGCACATCGCCAGCGTTCACCCTGAGCCACGATCAAACTCTTAGTACTAACAGTTTCGACAAATTCGAAACTAAAAAATTTTTTGAAAAATTCTTTCTGGCACTAATATTTGGCTCTAAATGAATGCTCGAAATTTTAAAGATCATTTCCTGCCTAAACTCAGACAGTGAGGTTATTATATTACATGATTTTGAAATTTGCACTAGGCAAATTAGCTTTAGAGTTGGATAATTTTAGCTTGAGAGAGAATTTTAGTGCTGTCCGGTTCAGAGGAAGTAAAAATTGTTTGGTAATTTTGGCAAACTTTGGCAACTAGTTGTTGATGTTCTGGATCAAGTTCAGAAAAAATATCATCTAATAATAAAATAGGTTTATCCTGATAATTTTGTTCTAAAAAATTAATTTGGCCTAATCTAAGAGCAAGAACAGCTAGCCGTTGTTGTCCACGACTGCCCCAGAAGGCTAAATTTTTATCAACTGAAGGGAAAATGCTATTATCGAAGCTAAAATCATCCCGATGAAGTCCGGCTTGAGTATAGCCACGTTGAAGATCAAGAGAATAATTTTTTTTAAGCTTATCTGAGGTAAGAATTGAAGGGTGGTAGTTAATACTAATAGTATTTATTTGAGAATCGGTGTGGTTGGCAAAAAAATCATTGACAGATTTGATAAATTTTAAACGGAAATCGTGAACTATTTGAGAATTTTTAACTAGAACCTGATCCCAATAAAAAAGTTCATTGTTAGAGGCTGTAAGGTTTCTGATTTGATCAAGAAGTTCGTTTCGATGTTTTAAAGCTCGATTGTATTGGGATAAAGCTGAGGTGTAACGCCATTCAATTTGAGAAAAAATTTCGTCTAAAAAATCACGACGACGGCTAGGTGAACCAGTAACTAAACGAATATCTTCTGGCTGAAAAACAACATTTTTGATAACACCAAGATATTTTTTGCGAGGTTTTTCAACTTGTTGGATAAAAAATTTACGAGAGACAGTGGATTTTAACTGATCAGGATCTTTGGAAATACGAATTTCGATTTCGGTTTGATCGTTATTATCATCAGTCAATCTGGCTCGGACTGAAGAAAAATAGGTGTTCCAGTTAATTAATTTTGATTGAGAACTAGAACGAAAACTTTTTCCAGAAGACAGGAAAAATATTGATTCCAAAATATTGGTTTTACCCGAACCGTTAGGGCCTAAAATCAAATTAAATTTTGGGTCAAATTCGAATAATTGATTATCGTAAGAACGAAAATTTTGGAGAAGAAGCTTTGAAAGATACACAAAAGTAGTATAAGTTAAAATTCATCTTTTTGGGCATAGACTTTTGTAGTTCTGATACCAGAGTTGGGATCACCTAAGCCATGAAACAAAGAATTATATCTTTTTTTATCGGCTTTATTCCCTTCTTGCAACATTCTTTGTTCTTCTTCGCTGTAAGGGTAGAAAGTAATTCTTTCTGGAGTGAAAGAATATTCGCTCCCATTTGACCTACCAGTTTGCGGGTTAGCTTCTCCCATAAATTTCTGTAATTCTTCTCCGGTCAAAACAATGGGGTTACCTTGGTCAGTTGCATTTTTTATAAGTTCTTTTGGAGTTGCCATAAATTATGTCCAGTGGGTTGGAGTTGAACCAACTTACGATAGTTTTACAGACTATTGCCT
>CAZCWF010000107.1:0-1654 GCA_964502305.1 uncultured Gammaproteobacteria bacterium
ATATTGTATCGGAAGTTACTCAAGTGGAAAAATTTCTTCTAGCTTAGAAAGGGTTGATTTTGACGAATTTTTTAGAACTGCAATAAATTTAGACCAATACCCAGATAGCGGAATGTTACCAAGACCAGTTGACAGGTTAAATCCCCTAGATTTTTATATTAGAAAAATACCTAAATCAGAGTGGGTTGTAATTTCTGATGGAACATATATTGATAATTTACTTAGTGGTAAAAAGTGGAGGGCAGGACTAGTAGATAATGACAGGCAAGGGGTTGCTAGAAGATACTTTGACCCAGAAACTGGAGTAAATAAAAAGAAAAGAGATTGTTATCAATATCAAGCAATCACCCCAATTTACCTTAAATTTACAGGTGTTAATGATAAAAAAGCAAATTCAACTATTTTACCTGGTGACTTGTTTTGGATGCCCCACAGAAGAGAAATGAAACTAAAAGGTCAAAAAAGAGATTATGTCCTCGAACAAATCTCAACAAAATATTTAGAAAGTTTTCATTAACTTTTTACGGTAGCGGTTTGAGAAACGGTGGGCTTCGTCACGGAGTTGTTGAAGTAACCTGAGAGCGGGTGAATTTTTAGGTAAGTTAATTTCTACCCAGTCATCGACAGTTTTGATAATAATGGTTTCAAATTTTTTAGCTAAACCAATGAGGCAGATCTTGTTAGTCTCAGGGTTAGAAGTTATTTCTAAAGCTTGGTAAGCAGCAGAAACTTGGGGTTTTCCCCCATCGACCATAAGAATATTAGGATAAGACCATTCTGAATGTTTGAGACGGCGGTAAACAACCTCTTTGATCATAAATTGATCATCGGGGGTAATTTTACTATTAATTTTAAATTGACGATATTGCGAAGAATCAATTTTGCCATTTTGGTAAACTGTCATAGCGCCAACAAAAACTTTGGAACCAAGGTTGGAAATATCATAGGCTTCAATACGATTAATCTTTTTTAGATTAGAAAAATAGGGCGATAAAGTTAGAATTAATTCGTCGACTGCTTTTTGATATTTGTCTTCTTTAAAATCGATTTCTTGGTAAAGATGACTGATACTGCGCCACCCGGAAATAACATAATTTAGAGAACTAATTTGATCGCGACGTTTAGCCGCCATTTCAAAATTTTCAGTTTTAGAAAAACTGTTCATCTCTTTGGTAAGTTGAGAAATTAATTTATGAAAATGACCGTTCAATATTTTTTTGATATTACTAATGTTTTTACGATATTCTTTTGGATCGGGATTAACTCCAGGACAAAGACCGAGATGGCAATAAAGACAAGGTTTTTTGTCGTGAGTTTTGGAATAATAAGGGAAGATGTGTCGAATAGTTTTAAGAAGACTTTTGACTGAAGCAGAATCAGGAAAAGGACCGTAAAAAAGATCATCTTTGTTAAGAGTGGATTTAAAAGCTGGTTTGATGAGGGGGAATTTATCTTTGGTAATGGTGATATAGACATAACTTTTGTCGTCTTTGAGCTGAGAATTAAACTTGGGACGATATTGCTTGATTAAACTGGATTCTAAAACTAAAGCTTCAATTTCAGAATTAACAGTATGAAAATTTATGTCGGCAATTTGAGAAACTAAACGACCAGTTTTATAACCTAAAGCGTGATCGGACTGAAAATATTGAGA
>CAZCWF010000108.1:0-1636 GCA_964502305.1 uncultured Gammaproteobacteria bacterium
CCCACCTGTCAAAAATATGACAAAGCCTATATCCATCATCTTTTCAAAGCTCAAGAATTGCTCGGCTATCGACTTATGACCATTCACAATTTATCTTTTATGATTAATCTAACTCAACAAATTCGAGATGCTCTCAAAGACGGTACATTTGATAAACTAAAGTACGATTGGTTAGGTCGTCATTAATTTTAAAAATTAGAAATTTTTATCCGCCTCTGGCGGAAGACATTATGAAATTAATCTTAGTTACTGGTGGAGCTGGACATATTGGCTCACATGTTATCGAAGAATTAGTCAAAGATTCAAACAATAAAGTTATTTCTCTCGACAACTATTTCAACGGCAGTACTGAAAACGAAATCCCCGGAGCTGAATATCGCCACGGTCATACCAAAGATATTGATAAATTAATTCCAGAAACCCCAGATATTGTTTACCACTTAGGTGAATATGCTCGTATCACTCCATCAATCAATGAACCAGAAAAAGTTTACGATATGAATACTTTAGGAACTTTTGCTGTGGTTGAATTTTGTCGTCAAAGAAAAGTTGGTAAATTAGTTTATGCCGCTTCCAGTACTAAATTTGCTGACAATGGCAATGAACGTAATGCCAACCCTTATTCTTTTTCCAAAGCCATGAATGTTGATTTAATCAATAATTACGGCAAGTGGTACAACTTACCCTACGCCATTTGTTATTTCTACAACGCTTTTGGACCACGAGAAAAAGGTACTACCAAATACGCTACCCTCATTGCCAAATTCGAGCAAAATTATTTAAATAATCAACCGCTTACAATTGTTAAACCGGGAACTCAAAAAAGAAACTTCACCTACGTCAAAGATTTAGCTCACGGCATGATTTTGGTCGGAGAAAAAGGCCAAGGCGACGGTTACACTCTCAATAACAAAAAGGAATATTCTGTATTAGAAATTGCCCAAACTTTTGGTGGTCAAATTGATATGGTTGATGGCTACCCCGGTCGAACCGAATCAGGCAATACCCTCGACAAAGCCCGGACCGAACTTGGTTGGGAAACTACTGTTGATGTTATGGACTATATCAAAGATTTCATTGACTCCCACCCAAAAAAGTGAAAACTAAAAAACTATTCATAATCCCTATTCTAATCGTTATTATCGGAATTATTTTTTATCTCTGCTATTCATTTTGTCAATACAAAAAACCATTTGATATTAATTCTCTAGATCTTTCTAGCTGGAACAAAAGTGATTATAATTTTAGTTTTTTATTTCCACGAGACAACATTCTTGTCTGTAAAAAATTTACCAACTCTTATGAATCAAACTCCGATATTTTTAAATGGAATTATCCTGACACAAGAGAACCAATTCCAAGCAATGAAATCGAAAATCAAGTAAACGCACAACCAGAAACCAAATCAATAATTAACCAACTCAAAAAACAAAAATTTAAAAAAATAGAAAGTCTAAGTGGCTTATCGCAAGGTAATTATGGTGTAGCTTACGAAAATATTCGTTATTTGATAACATACCAAAAAGACAATATTTTTTGCCAAATCCACGAAACTTTTGAATGTACTTCAAACGGTTGTTATGGTTTATATTCTTATTTTGGCTGTGGCCAATTTGATTTAGAAAAAGATTTTCAA
>CAZCWF010000109.1:0-1636 GCA_964502305.1 uncultured Gammaproteobacteria bacterium
GTCAACTGCCACGACATTATTGGGTTGAAGGGAATTGGGATAAAGAGACACATGGCAGGTCATTCTCTCGATTAGGTGTTTATTCTATAAAAATAGAAGATGATAATAGTGTTCGTCTGTCAACTAATCCGTACGGTAATTTTGACAAAGTATTTAATGATCATAGGAAGGATATTTTGAGTTTTTATCAAGAGACGAAAGATTTGGTTTAGGTAATTTGCAACCTATAATATTGACTTTTGAAGTATTTTTGGTATAATTCCGTTAATTTTGAAACAACGCGTGATCACCACGATTACGAAGGGATTGTTTCAGCACATTAATGACGGAGGTAGAGGTAGAAGATGAATACGGACCAGAAGGTTTTAATGGCTAAGGAATTGGAAATTGGTTTGATCCAGGAGGGTATGATTTGCAACATAATCAGAGTTCCGGTGAGAAACTATGAACACGTCCATATCGAAATTGTTTCTTATTCTGGGATTGTCTTGGTGGAAGTAGTCGATCTTGGGGGAACTTCATTTAATGTGAGGTTCTTTGAAGACTTGACTTGCCATGAGACTCTCTGTTATTTGTCGGAGCATCTTGACCACCTGAAGTCTAAATTTGGTTGCGAAATTGGTTTCTTAATGGAAACTAAAAATTGCTATCGGGTTTGGATAGACGAGGACTAGTGGTTATAGAGACTATCGGTAATGAAGAATAAATTTGGAATGAGCGAAGGCTTGTTTTTAATTGATTTCTTTGTTGCCGGTATTTTTTTTGGAAAAATTTTGGGTGATTTTTTGAAAAAAGAGGACTAGGAGAAAAATTAGACTAATAAAAATAATGGGAGAAATAGGAAAAACAAAAAAGGAAATTGTTTGTGAAGGAATATTTAGACTGGAATTAAATTCTAAAGTGGCGGTATATTTCCCTGGCCAGAGTGGAGGAGAAAGAATACAGGTTTGTTGGTCTTGGCAGGAGAATTGACGGTAGTAATTGGCTAAAATATTTTGAGAGTCAAGATCTAACTCTTTAACTATATTTTGGTTTTTGGAGATGGTAATTTTGCCAGCAGTTTTGAAAAAATAGTTAGAATTATTTTGAATTTGGCCAGAGAATTTGATAGGAGTAAAAAGGATATCTTTGATTTTTGGGGTGAGAGAAAATTTTTGGATAGTGCCACTGACGGCAGGATTTTCGGTTTCGGAAACACTGAGAAGAATATGGGAGCCGATTTTGCCGGCGGTTTGGGTGGCAGAGCCATTAATCGAGTCATCAGGTGATTGGTAAACAAAGAAAGTGGAATAATAGTCAGTTAACTGGGTTTGGGATGATGCGTTGATTTTAAGGACGATTTGACGGGTTTCTTGAGGTTCTAATGTAAAGGGTTGACCTAGGGTGAGGTCGGCATTGTTGAAAGAAAAATTGATATTAGGATTAGAGATAAGATTGTTGTAGGATACCGAGCCATTGTCACCAGAAGGGAGGAAAGGAAGGACTTGGGTATTGAGGGTAATTTTTTGATTAGATTCGTTGGTAATTTGATAGGCTTGGGTTAAAGTAACTCCAGGTTTGAGAACAAATTCAATTTGAGATGGTGTGAGAGAAATATGATACATGATTCAAGATCCTTGATTCAAGAATAAAACAT
>CAZCWF010000110.1:0-1618 GCA_964502305.1 uncultured Gammaproteobacteria bacterium
GAAGTTTTTGTCAAAAAAAATGCCCGAGTTCGTTATACCACTATCCAAAATTGGTCTACCAATGTTTACAATTTAGTTACCAAACGAGCCCAAGTTGAAGAAAACGGTGTTATGGAATGGGTTGATGGCAACCTTGGTAGCAAAGTTACTATGAAATATCCTAGTAATATTTTAGTTGGCCGAGGAGCTCATGCCGAAGTTCTATCAATTGCTGTTGCCTCTGGAATCCAACATCTTGATGCTGGGGCCAAGGCTATTCACTTAGCTCCCGACACTACCAGCCAAATTATTTCTAAATCCATCAGTTTAAGTGGTGGTCGTAGTAGCTATAGGGGGATTGTCTATATCAGTCAAGGTGCCACCAATGCCCGTTCCAAAGTTGTTTGTGATGCTCTAATTTTAGACAAAAAATCTCGTTCCGATACCTATCCTGTCAACAAAAATTCTGAAAAAACTGCCTTTATCGAGCATGAGGCTACTGTTAGTAAGATAGGCGAAGATCAACTTTTCTATCTCATGTCCCGTGGTTTTTCTAAATCTGAATCTGAAAGTATGATTGTCAACGGCTTTGTTGAACCCATAGTCAAAGAGCTTCCTATGGAATACAGTCTAGAACTTAATCGTCTCATTAATTTACAAATGGAAGGGAGTGTCGGATGAAATATACTCAAATATTAAACCAGTCACACGATATCCAAAATTTTACTAAAAATATTTTAGTTAAATCTGGGAAAACTATTAATTTAGAAACAGTAATGGAATTTAATGCTCCAAACACTTCAGGGGACACTCGTATCAAAGCTGTAGTTATGCCAGGTGGTAATCTAAATCTCAAAGGTTTAATTCGCATTAATCAAAAGGCCATTAATGCTAAAGCTTTTCTCAAACATTCAGTCTTGTTGATTGGTGATGATAGCAAAGCCATTTCTACTCCCGAATTAGAAATTAAAAATAATAGTGTTCAAGCCTCTCATGCCTCAGCTATTGGCCCTGTTGATCAATCCCAACTTTTCTATCTCATGTCTCGTGGTTTTCCTCGGGAGATTGCTTTAGACTTAATCATTAAGTCATTTTTGTCAGATTAACATGAAATCTAATTTCCCCATTTTTAAAAACGACCCGAGCTTAATTTACTTTGATAGCGCCGCTACCAGTCTTAAACCTGGCCAAGTGATTCTCTCTGAAATGGATTATTACACCAAATATTCCTCTAATATTCATCGAGGTTTATATAATATTTCTCAAATCGCCTCTGATCAATATGACCTATCCAGACAAATTATCGCCAAATTTATTAATGCTGACCCAAAAGAAATAATTTTTACCTCTGGTACTACCGCTTCTATAAATTTAGTTGCTCAGGCTTGGGGCCAAGCAAATATTAAATCCGGTGATGAAATTGTTATTACTCAAATGGAACACCACTCTAATTTAATTCCCTGGCAAGAGTTATCTAAAACAAAAAAGGCTAAATTAAAATATATTCCTGTCAAATCTGATTTTTCCCTAGATCTCAGTTCTCTTTCTAAATTAATCACTTCCAGAACTAAAATTGTCGCCCTAACCCATGTTAGCAATGTTTTAGGTGTTATTAACCCCATCCAAAAAATAATCAAAA
>CAZCWF010000111.1:0-1581 GCA_964502305.1 uncultured Gammaproteobacteria bacterium
AGAGGAGCCACCCCGGGATCTGATAAGTAATATATCAAAATATTATAGACATGTCAACAAGTAGATCAAATACATATTAAAATGTACCATTTTCCATCTCATTTATGAACTGTTGTACCCCTCTAGCCCAGGAACCATTTGAACTTGGACAATATTTTTGCATTATCAACTCTGGAGTATTTAAACCTTTGTCAAAATATTCACGTTTTAAATACTCTGCATAGCTTTTAATAGCTAGCTCATAATTTTCGAATTTTAACGTTCCTCGCTTATGTATTCCATACCCCCAACAATTATGAGAATCTTCTGGAGCTTTTTTACACAAATTTGATTCTTGTTGAGCAATTGCCACTATCCAATAGTATTCAAAACCATAATCCCTCGATATTTCATATATCAAATCAGAGTAGGGAACTAAAGGTGATTTATATTTTTCCAAGTAAGCTTTTATTATCAATGGTCTAGCATCATCCGATGCAATTTCACTTCTTACTTTGATTTGTTCATCATTTTCCAACTCACTAATGGTCAAACCCCCTTGTTCTATCTCATCAGAAGCTCCTAATATTTTAGTCTCACCATTCTTACTCAAAAATAAAACTTCACTAAAACCGACCAGTACTCCAAATACCATTAATACAGAACACAAAAACCCCTTTCTTAATCGTTTTGGTAGCTCCTCCATTATCTATCATGGTATCATAACAACACTTATGAAACAAAAACCAACAATTCAAAAACTTCCCAATAAATCTTTCACTATCAGCTTAGAAATTCCAGTTGCTGATATCAAAAAAGAGTACCAAGAACATCTCAAGGCTTTTCAAGCTAATTTTGAAACCAAGGGTTTTCGCAAAGGTAAAGCCCCTTTAGAAGTTGTTGAAGCTAATGTTTCTCCGGAAAAAATGTTTGAAGAAGTTGCTTCTCATTTAATTTCTCATATTTACGGTCACACCGTTGAAGAAAACAAACTTAAACCAATTACTCAACCTCAAGTTAAGTTCAAAAATGAACACCCCGACTTTGAACACGATTGGCAAGTTGAAGTTACTAGCTGTGAGCTTCCAGAAATTAAATTGAACCAAAATTATCTAGACGCTGTCAAAAAAGCTATTTCTATAAAAGAAATCAAAGATGAGAATGAAAAAATCAATTTAATTATCAAAACATTAATCGAAAATTCAAAATTAGATCTTCCAGAAGTTTTAATCGAATCTGATCTTCAATCTCATATATCTGGGCTTATCAATCAAACCACTCAAGCCGGTATTACTGTCCAACAATATTTAGAATCACAAAAACAAACCATCGAAGGTTACCAAAAAGAACTTAGAAAAAGAATTATTGAAGAGTGGACTCTAAATTTAGCTATCAGTCAAATCGCCAAAGACAATAAACTCGAGGTTAGTGAAGCCGAAGTCAAAGACTTATTAACTAAAACTCCACAGCTCTCACAAAATATCAACATGGTCTATTATCTTTTGACTCAACAAAAGGTATTTGATTTCCTCAAAAAGTAGTTTTTTTGTGCTAAAATAGGCCACTATGGCAGGTGGTTTTGGGCCAAAGCAGGCTCCCAAA
>CAZCWF010000112.1:0-1524 GCA_964502305.1 uncultured Gammaproteobacteria bacterium
TCATTCTTTTCAGAAATCCGTGAACTCTTGAATGTCTTTTGGTTTTTGGTTGATATGTTCCTTTTGTCATGAGTTGTATTTTATCACACAAAATAGTTATTTATTACAAATTCACAGTTATAATTTTTCGACGAATTTCAACATGGGTGACCACATTGACTGAGGCGAAAAATTCATAACAAGAATTTGTAAACTAAATACCAACCAACCTCTTTTCTTTTGTGGAAAACTCATTTATTATTATGTGGATAACTTCTTTCCCCCGAAAAGTTTTATATTCATTTTGTCTTGTTTTCACTTTATAAACTTTACAACTTTTAACTTTATAACTAACTTATGGACTTAAATCGGCTTTGGAAAAACACCCAAGAAGAACTTAAAATAGTTTTGGCTCCAGCCGTTTACCAAACCTTTGTTAGCAAAACCGAACTTATCAACCTAGAAAACAACACTGCTACTTTAGCCTGTCCTAATTCATATCTCGTTGATATCAATAAAAAACGCTACTATCAAACCTTCAAAACTGCCATCGATAACCAAACCAAAACTCAAAACAATCTTAATTTTATTGTTCAAGAAACCACTTGTCCAGAAACCCCCGACACTAATCCACCACCACTTTTCCAATACACTAGTCACCAAAGTTCAGTTCAAACTTGCCTTCACCCTAAATACACCTTCGATACTTTAGTTGTTGGTAACAGTAACAATTTTGCTTACGCTGCCGCCCAAGGTATTGTTAAAAACCCCGGCCTTTCTTACAACCCATTTTTTATCTGGGGTGGGGTAGGGGTCGGTAAAACCCATCTTATGCAAGCTATTGGCCATGAACTTTTAAAATCTCACCCAGAATACAAAATCCGTTATTTTCCTGCAGAAACTTTTGGTAACGAACTTATTGCCGCTCTAAAAAGCAAAACCATGAATCACTTCAAAGACAAATATCGGAAACTAGATTGTATTTTAGTTGACGATATTCAATTTATCGCTGGCAAAGAATATATTCAAGAAGAGTTTTTCCACACTTTCAACACTCTTCATATGAATGGCAAACAAGTTATCCTTACTTCCGACCGCAAACCTAGTGAAATCGATCACCTTGAAGATCGTTTAGTTTCCCGGTTTTTAGGTGGTTTAACTGTTGACATCCAACTTCCAGACTACGAAATGCGCGTTGCCATTATTAATCAAAAAATTGAAGAAAAGGGGATTAAAATTACTCCAGAAGCCTCTTCTTATCTAGCTAATAACATCGAATCAAATATCCGAGAAATCGACGGTAAACTTCAACAAGTCATAATCCAGTCTATCGCTGGTGGAGTAGGGGAAATAAATATTGATTTTGTTCACCAATTTTTTGATCCATCTTTTAATTTAAATTCTCAAAACAACTCTGAAAAACTAAATCCAAAGCATATAATTTCTGTTTGTGCTAAGTATTTCAATATTAGAACCGGGGATCTTTGTGGTAAAAGTCGCAAAAAAGAATTAGTTCAAGCTAGACATATTACCGCTTACTTACTT